>CACZBB010000013.1:0-22092 GCA_902779245.1 uncultured Lachnospiraceae bacterium
TTCCTGAGCGCCTCCTCCACGGCCTGCGGATCATCTTCCTTGCACGCCCTGGCTTTATGATCCTCGCGAAGGATCATTTCATTGAAACCGAGCACCGCGTTGATGGGCGTCCGAATCTCGTGGGACATATTTGCCAGGAAATCGCTCTTGGCGCGGCTTGCGCTCTCGGCCCGCACCTTCTCCTCCAGCAGGACTCCCTGCATACGCACAAACGGTCGGACGGTCAGCAGGGAGAGGACCGCCGCGACAAGGAGCGAGAGGAGAAGGATCACGAGATAGCTCACGACGGTCTCCCGGGTCTGGGCCGACAGCTGTGTCTCAAACCAGTCCGCGGAGAAATCCACGGCAACGATCCCCCCGACATTTCCGGAAGAATCCATCACCGGGCTGTAGGCGCTGTAGAATTCTCCCCAGGCATCCGAATAGGGCACCTCGTCCACAGCCGCCGTTCCCGTTCCCGCCATGGCCAGCGCCTTCGTATACTCCACGCTGTCTCCGTAGCTCGCCGGCGTGTACTGGTCGAGATCCATGGTGAAAATGAAATGGCCATTGCCCTCATCCCGGATGCAGTAGACATATTCCAGTTCCACATTGTCACGGAAGACGGCAAGTGTATCGTAAATGTTGTTATACTTCGGCGTCCCGACATCCGCCGCCGTCAGAGTCTTCAGGACGTCGCCCCTGACGGAGCCTGACGCGCAGTTCGCTATGTCCAGCATCCGCTGCTGGATGGCTTTCCGGATACCGACCCTTGCCCTGTACACGGAGACGATGCAGAACAGTGTGCTGGAAATAAGCAGTATGACCTCCACCATTAAAAGAATCTTTGTGGAAAGGCTGCTCTTTGACTTCACAGGAGCTCACCCCCTTTCCTATTCCGGAAAGAACTCAAGAATTTCATCTTCCTCCGAAGACGCCGCGCTGCCGGAGATCGCGGAGGAGATCGCCTCCGCGGCCGCCTGGTATTCAGCAAGAAATGGTGTGTGCCTCTGGTCAAGCTCCGCAAGATCCCCCGCGTCCGCCGCGCGCTCCAGGGCGAGGGCGTGTTCGGACAGCGCCGCCGCGCCGATCATCCGGGAAGTGCTCTTGACGGCATGTACCATGATGGCGTAATTTTCCCAGTCCTGTTCATCAAAATATGTCTGCAGGCTCTGCGCCTTTTTCCCGGCCCCGGACGCGTACTCCAAAAGCACGGAGCGGTAAAGCCCGTCGTCGTACTGACAGCCGGCCAGTCCGACCCCGGGATCAATGCCCGCTTTCCGAAGAGAAGCGTACCCGTCATCGGCAGCCGAGTCCTCCGCGGTCGGACGCTCCTCGCTTCGCCTAAGGATCACCTTCTCTTCCGGGAGCCAGGTCCGCAGCATCCGCTCAAGCGCCTGGCTGTCGATGGGTTTCGTCAGATAATCGTTAAAGCCCTCCGCGATGTAGCGGTCCCTCGCGCCCATGATCGCGTCGGCCGTCAGGCAGATGACCGGGGTGTCCTGGTTCCGGCCGTCCGCCTGCTTCCGGATCGCGTGAAGAACCTCGGTACCGTCCATCTTCGGCATGCGCTGGTCCATAAGGATCACGTCATAGGCGATCCTTTTTGTGGCCTCGAGGGTCTCCTCACCGCTCATCGCCGTGTCAATCTGCATGTTCGTGTGCCTGAGAAGACCGAGGACGACCGTCAGGTTCATTTTCGTGTCGTCCACGGCCAGAAGACGTGCTTCGGGTGCCTGAAATGTCTCGCGGGGATCCTGCATTTCCTGCACGCCGGTCCGGAACCGCGCCCGGAAATCGCCGATGGGATCCGCGGACACGATCGTCTGCGGGATCGTGACCGTAAAGACGGAGCCGCTGCCGTACTGGCTCTGCACGTCAATGCTGCCGCCCATCAGTTCAAGCAGCTGCCGTGTGATCACCAGCCCCAGACCCGTGCCCTCCACGGTGCTGTTCTGTTCAAGATCCAGCCGCTGAAACTTGATGAACAGCTTGTCGATATCCTCCTCGCGGATGCCGATGCCGGTATCCCGCACGGCGATGATCAGGCGGAGGGACTTTCCGGGCGATAGCCCTTCGTCCGCCTCTCCCCGCACCGTCATCCGGATACTGCCGCGCGCGGTGTATTTCACGGCGTTGCTGAGAATATTGGTGATAATCTGCCGGACGCGCATTTCATCGCCGCAAAGCCTGTTCGGAACGGAAGCGTCCACGTCAAGGTCAAAACTCAGGCCCTTCTCCCGCGCCCGGAAGCTGACCATGCTGCTAAGGCTCCCCAGCAGGGAACCGAGGTCATACTCCCCGGGAGCAAGTCCCATCCGCCCCGCCTCGATTCGGGAGAAATCAAGAATATCATTGATGATAGCCAGCAGGCTGTTTCCCGCGGTCTCAATGTTGCGGGCACAGAGGATGATATTGGCATAAGCCGTACTCCCGGAGGACTCCCCGGCGTCCGCGAGGGCGCACTCGCGCAGGATCATCTCGTTCATGCCCAGCACGGCATTGATGGGCGTACGGATCTCGTGGGACATATCCGCCAGAAACCGACTCTTGGCCTGGTTGGCCCGGTCCGCGGCCTCCTTCTCCAGCTTGAGCACCCTGGCCTCGTAGGCCTGCTTCTGCTCCTCGGCCCGCATTTCATCGATGCGGCGGGAGTAGTTCCGTTCCGTTCTGCGCCCGATCAGATAGACAAAGGCGATCAGGGCGAAGATGACGGCGCAGATCAGCACGTTGAATGTCAGCTGCTGCCAGACCTCCGCGAACAGCTCCCGGTTGCTGACGCTGATGACGACGTACCACTGGTTCATGATTTCCCGGACAAAGACGGTCTGCGTTTCACGGCCTGCCGCGAACTCAAAGATGCCGTTCTTCGTTTCCTTTATTTTTTCGAAAAGGGCGCGCGCCTCCTCGCTTTCCGTCAGGAACCTTCCCTTGCGCAGCTCGTCATGATGGGCAATCACCATGCCGTCGTCATTGACGACAAAACCGTAGCCCTTTTCCTTGATGCGAAGCGCAGAGACAATCTCCTGGATGTAATGCATCTTAAGGTCGATCGAAAGCACGTCCCTCTCGCCGGAGAGCTTTCTGCAGATGGAGATGACGACCTCATTTGTCTGGGCATCTACGTAGGGAGAGACGATCTTGATCTCCCCCTTCGCCGCCAGCGCGGCCTTATACCAGTCTCTCTGTGTCGGCTCATAGCCCTCGGGGGGAACCCAGGCCAGGCCGTCGAGATACTCGCCCATGACATAGCCGTACAGCCCGGTAATATTCACGTCGAAATAATTCTTCTGATGGTCCGTCTCCTCCATGATATAGTCCAGGATGTATTCCTTCGAGCTTCCGTTCCGGATCATATAATCGACGGTATCCGCCGTCACCCACAGAGCGCTTTTCGTCATTTCCAGATAGTTTTCGAGCTGTGCCGCCACATTGAAGATCCTGTCCGAGCCGATTTCATGGATATTTTCCGTCGCCACGCTCCGGATAATGTCGGAGGTATACACTTCCATCACCACCATAAGGCACAGTATGAGGATCATCGGCAGGATCCGATAAAATCTTCGGCGTCCGCTGTTCTTCGCGTTCATTCCATAAGTCTCCTTTAAGCGGAAAATGCGGGGCCTACGGCTTCGGGGCTTCGTCCCGGCCGTTTTCCCTCAGCTGAAAATCCTTATCCTCCGACATGATCTGCAGCATGATATCGGCAAATACAGGATCAAACTGCGTTCCCCGGCCCCGGACGATCTCCTCCCGCACACGCTCCTGCGGCAGGCTCTGGCGGTAGCTGCGCGAGCTGGTCATCGCGTCATAGGCATCGGCCACGGCGATGATCCTTGCCTCCTCCGGAATGGTATCCCCGGACAGCCCGTCCGGATACCCCCTGCCGTCATAGCGCTCGTGATGCCAGTGCGCTCCCAAGGCAAGCTTCGGACGCTCCTTGATATTCCTCAGGATACGCGCTCCCAGCACCGGATGGATCTTAACGATGGCATATTCTTCATCGGTGAGCCTGGAGGGCTTGTTGATCACGCTGTCCGGCACGCCGATCTTGCCCACGTCGTGCAGCAGGCCCATCATATAAATTTCATCCTGCTGCTTCCGGGAATACCCGTATCTGCGCGCGATCTCCCGCGCGTATTCCGCCACGCGGCTGGAGTGGCCGTTGGTATAGGCATCCTTGGCATCGATCGCCTCCGCCAGGGTCTGCACGATGCGGAGAGCGAGGTTTTCATTTTCATGCGTCTTGATCTCAACCTCCTCCGCCAGGTCCTTCTGCAGCCTGACCAACTGAATGATATGCTTCACGCGGGAAATGAGGACCCCGGGGATGAAGGGCTTCTTGATGAAGTCCATGGCCCCCAGCTCCAGGCCTTTCATCTCGTATTCGGAGCTTTCAACGGAGGTCAGGAAGATCACGGGGATCCGCTGTCCCGGCGCCTCCTGCTCCTTCAGGCGGCGCAAGGTCTCGAAACCGTCCATTTCCGGCATGCGGATATCGAGAAGGATCAGGTCCGGGTTGTTGTTTCTCACGTAATCCAGCAGCGCCCGCCCGGATCGCAGGGCGGTCACGCGCATTTTCTGTTTGCTCAGGATATTCCCGGCCATCTTGAGGTTGGTGATGTCATCATCCACAACCACGACCCAGTCCGCCCGTCTCCCGGGATCGGCTGCCGAATTGTCGTCGCCGACCAGCGCGCGCCTGACCTCGGAAGCAATATCCGCATACCCGCCAAATTCCGTCTGCTTCCACTGACCGATCACCCCCGCAACCAGAGAGCCGATCTTGCTCTCCGGCATCTCGGGAAGAAGAAGGAAGAACTGGTTTTCACCGCTTTCCAGCAGCATATCGCTGCTGCGAAGCATCTTCCTGAGCAGGGTGCGGAACCGGCTCAGGATTTCATTGCGCTGCGACGCGGGCGTGTTCTTCGGCATTTCCACCGTAAAGAGCACCTGAAAGGATGTGCCGTGGCTGCGCTGCATATTGCGGAGCATATGACGGTAGACATTTTCGAAGGCTTCCCGGCCCAGCCACAGGCTGCTGCCGCTGTCGTTCCACTCTTCCAGCATAGTGGCGATCTCATCCAGCGTATTTCCGGCCGCGGCCGCCTCCCGGGAACCGTACGGTCCGTGCGAGGAAAATGCCTTCTGGACGAGGGCCGTCAGCTCATCGGACGCAAGCGGCTTCATGACTGGACCAAAGACGCCCTCCGACAGAGCGCGCCCGGCGCCCCCCGGATCCTCCGTCTCCGCCATGAGAAGGATGGGAATCTCGCCGTCCGGCTTCATGCCCTCCTTAAGAAGCCTCGCCGCTTCCAGGCCGCCCGGCTCGTCCGGAAAGCTCCCGAGCAGAATCAGGTCCGGCCGGTTCTCTTCCAAAAAATCCTGCAGCGTGCGGAAGGTTTTAAACCCGGTCACGCGCATCATCTGCCTGCACAGAATCTTCCCGGCGGCCTGAAACGTGGTAACATCGTAATCCGCAACAGCGATCCATTTCATATTCTCAACCTCCTCTTCCCATAGCGAAGGCTTAAACGGCTTCGAAACGCGGACTTAAAAATGCATAAATATCTTTCAGGGAAAATATTCATGCACTTTGTTCCGCGCATAAAACACTTTGTATTCAGGATTATATATGAAATGTAACAGAAAAAGTGTTCAAAATCAACGAATTTTTGTCGCTTTTAACGATAAGTATTTGTATGTCTTTTGCATATTTTTCCTTCATGAAAGCTCTTGAAGGAACCGCGTGCCAAACACTCGCCCTAAAGGACTAGCTGCGCGTCGCTGTTTGGCACGGTCAGTGACATATATCAGTCTGTATATGAACCATAAAATTATAGTTTGTCGCTGACCTGCATTTCACTTAAAAGCAGTCCACTCCGACAGAAACGTCCACTCCGACAGAAACGTCCACTGGACGTTTCTGCTGGATGCTAAGGCATGGACGTTTCTGCTGGATGCTAAGGCATCATGGACGTTTCTGCTGGATGCTAAGGCATGGACTGTTTTCTGTACGCTGAGGCGTGCCATCGCCCGCAGGGCGATGGCAAAACGCCTTCGTTTCTGGTCACCGTGTGACCAGAAACGAAAGATGTCGCGAAGAACATAAAAAATGATTGAGACGCCACACTGGTTTCCCGGATATGATCATAGGTAATAGGGCAGGGGGAGGCGAACGCCGAACCTCTGCCCTCTCGCGAGCCGCGCGCCGCCGAAGGCAGCAGTCCTTCCTCGCGCGGCTCCGTGAATACACGGAACGCCCGGGCGGCTGCCCGGGCGTTCGTGTCTCTTCATTCAGCTTGCTTCCAACGGTCAGATGGTTATGGTTCACACCGCCATCCGCCAAAGTGTTAAGCCGCATTTGCCATCAGGTAGGTGTCGATCAGCTCTTCGTACTTGTTGATGGCCTCCCAAAGTCTGCCGTCAAAAGCCTCCAGCGTGTAAAGGCCGTCGGCATTTGCCGAAAGACCGGCGAAGGCCAGGTGTACGGCCGCGGGCGGATTGTTTAGATCCAGCAGGGAAACTCCCTGAAGCTGCGGCGTGGTCTGGTAGACAAGGTCAACGGAGATATACTCCTTGCCGTCCGCGTCGGCCCAGCGTCCGATGACGACTTTTCCGCCGATCGGGGTCTTTTCAAGCGTTCCGGGATGCTCGTAATCCTCCACGGAGAGCGCCGCGAGGACACTGCTGATATTGGAATCATGGCCGCAGAGGAAGGTGAACGTGCGGTCACTGTTCTCCAGCTCCGAAGTAATCTCCCGAAGCAGCGGATTCGCGACATGCGCGGCGACCAGCGGCGCGGTGAACAGAACGTCCCCGTAGACATCCTTGATCTTCGAGATCGACTTCCACTGCTCCTCCGTCAGCTCCCTGCCAAAGGCCGCCTGCGCGGCATCGGCCTCGAAGTACTGAAGGACCAGGGCGTCGCTGAGCGAGCAGGCGGTCTTGAGCGAGCCGTTTATACTCGGCTCCTTGCCTTCCTCCAGGACGAATTCCGTATCGTCGGTCTTAAAGCCGGTGAATTTTCCGGATTTCCAGTCCTCGGATTCCTCGACATTGAGCACCTCGGAAAGAAGCGCATAGTTTTCCGAAAGACCGGCGATCTCTTCGTCGAACATCTCGTGCATCTGGGCGCTCATGGCCTTACGGTACTCGTCCGTGACAAAGGTCAGCTGCGGGGTGAAGATCGGATCCATCGTGTCGTATTCCGCCTGGGTCTCCACCCAGATCTCCCCGACCGGAAGAAGGCCGCTCTTGAAGAAATTCGCCGTCGCGATCGTCCGCTGCTTGGCATTGGCGTAGAAGCGCACATCACCGGCCTCGGGCTGGTAGTTCTCCGGGAAAAGCTTTTCCTTCTCCAGCCATTTGCGGAAATACTGGCCCATCGCCGTCTCGAGGACGCCGCCGCGGACGGACAGCTGGCTCGCGTTGGACGACCAGGGGAACCAGTCGTAGGGCGTCAGGGTATCCAGCGCCGATCCCTTCGTGCTCATGGGCGCGCGGATGTTGTGACGGCTGAGAACCACGACCTTCTCCAGCGTGTATCCCTCGCGGGAAAGAACGTCCGTTTCGTCCGCCTCCGGGGCGGCCGTCGGCTCGGAGGGTTCCGTCGTACTCTGATCTGTCGCCGTGCTCTCCGCCTTGCCGGTATCCCCGGAAACCGCCGAGCTGCTGCTGTCCTCCACGGCAGACCCCGTGCTGCCGGCCTCCGAAGCCGTGCTTTCCGTACTTCCGGTATCTTTGGCGTCCGGGGCCTTGCTGACCGTGCTTTCCGTTCCGGACGTCGTCTTTCCGGAACTCGTCCCTGCCGACTGTGAGGCCGTTCCGGCACAGCCGGCCATGGTAAGCGCCAGCGCCAGCGCAGCCGCGAAGCTGCAGATTTTCTTCATATTCGTCTTCATGTTCTTTTCCTTTCTTTTCTTCGGAGATTTTGTCAGTTGCTGCTAAAGCTTGACGAGCTGGAGGCGGCGCTGGCTTCCCGATCCCGGATCATATGCTGCAGCGTGATCAGGATCGCGATGACATAGGTCTCAAATTGCGTCTGGTAAATATCGATGCAGTATTTGTCGTGCAGGGAAATCGCCTTCTGGCTGATGACCGCTATGATCTTTCCGTCCGCGTCAAAGAGCCGGAAATTCAGACCGAGAATATTTCCCTTCAGCTGCCAGCCGAGCCCCTCGATGTTGGTAATATCCTTAATCACATGGAAGAACTCATTAGAGAGATCAAACACCGTTCCGTCCGCCATCGTTACGGTATGCCGCTCGTGCAGGCTGAACACCTTGCGCTCAATGTGCGCAACCGGCATATCCCGCACATCCAAAATGTCGGTCTTGTCCATGATGGATATGGCCTTGGAGACAGCCCGGTAAGCCACGCGATCCTCGTCGTCCGTCACTTCCGTCTTTTGATGAAGGGAAAAGAATTTCGTGCTCGTGTAAAGCGAGCGCGCCGGCTGCCCAAACTCCTCGACGTTGTTGACATTCGGAGCCTGCCCCTGCTCCCGGAACCTGAAAAGATCAGAAAATGTACCCATAGAGACTCCTTTCTTTGCTGACGCAACCATATAAGCTTTGGGTCAATCCCTTTTTCTATGTGATCTCGATGCGGCCGCCGGTCCACGGTCAAAACTGCCTTTGCCACATAACATTTATGATCGAGCCAAAGCCTTCGCACTGCTTTTACTATACCCTATGGAAAAACGATTGTCACCCAAAAAAATGATTATTTCCCCTTGATCTCCAGCCGGTCGAGGATTCCCTGGAGGGTTACCCCGGGATGGGTAAGATAGATTCTCACGACATCCTCCGCAAAGCTTCTCTCCGCGCCGGTTTTTCGGCAAATGCCGTCGAGCGTGACGCCTTTTTCGGTGTATTTCATGATTTTCCGCACCAGCGCCCCGAAATCCCTCCCCGCATTCACCGCATTCGCCGCATTCGCCGCATCTGCTGCATTTGCCGTATCTGCCGTATTCGCCGCCTTTGCCTCTTTTAAGCTGCCAGGCTCGGCGGTCTTCGCGTGGCCATAATAAATCCTCCCCGGTTTCCTCGAAAGGAGCATTTGCCAGCTCTCCCAGATCCGGGTGCCGCGGTGAAGCTCAAGTTCGTAGAGCGGGTTCAGATCGCCGACGAAGGCAATTCCTTCATCAAGCCAGAGGGATATACTGTCCTCGCTGTGTCCAGGCGTCGCGAGGATCTCCCCGTCGAGACCAAGCTCTTTCAGAAACGCCCGGCTTCCTCCGGGAGCGATCACGCGCAGCGCTTCCTCTTTGATCGGAAAAAACCGGTTCCCGGAATCCCTTGAAAGGATGCCGTCCGCGGCGTGCAGATACGGCAGCTGCAGCGAGGGTACGGCGATCCGCGGCCCGCGGGAGGCGATCTCCTGCGCAATGCCCATATGATCCGGATGAAAATGCGTGATCAGAAGGTACGAAATCTCCTGGAGCCGGGCCTTGGCCTCGCCGAGCGCACGGCAAAAAAGCGGAAAGGTGCCGGCCCAGCCGGTGTCGAGAAGAAGGCTTCCCCTCCTTCCCCGGATCAGATACGTATTCGTCGCGGAATACCGCAGCTCCAGAATGTCGGTCATGGTAAATTCCCCATCGGTTTCTTTCATCACGGGCGTTCCCCCGTTCTGCGTTGTTACGCCTTCGCTGTTTTCGTAACTTGTTTTCATAACTTGTTTTCATAACTTTGTTTTCTTAATTGTACAGTATACGCGGGGCGTTGGCAAGAAGACCTCTCGCTTCCAGGACAAGCACCCGTCTTCTTCAGCCGCAGGCATGCTTTTTTATGGATTGCGGCCGACTTTCGAATTCCGCCCGCCAGGCTCGGTCGGCCGCAGGCATGCTTTTTTGTGACTTGCGGCCGACTTTCGAATTCCGCCCGCCGGGCTCAATCAGCCGCAGGCATGCTTTTTTGTGCCTTGCGGCCGATCGGGCTTTTTTCGCTGGCTTGCCTGCCTGCATCCGGTTATTACATACAGGACGGCCGGCATCACTGAGAAAGAGATACCGGCCATTTTTTCAAATGCTGCCTCTCGCGGAAATCCGCGCGGGCTTTCTGTGTCCTTATGTGTCTTTATTCGCCCTTATGCCTTGTAGGCGGCGGCCGCCTTGTAGTATTTGTAAAGCGCGATGACCGCGTTTACCGCGAGCGGATCCTTCGAGGTATTCAGGATCGCATAGGCGTAGGAAAGCGCGGAGACCTTCACGGTCGTCGTCTGCCCGCCGGTCACCAGCTTCACGGTAAAGGTTTTGCCCAGCCGGTGCGCGGAAATATCCGGGATATCCAGCTTAAAGCGCCCGTCCTCCGTCGTGAGCTCCGCGGCCGCTCCGTCCACCGTCGCCGCCGCGCCCCCCTTATAGGAGGAGGGGTTTTCAACACTTGAATTAAGCCAAAAGTGACGAAAAGCTGCTGTTCCCGATGCGAACAGCAGCTTTCGTCGAAAGATCACTCGATTCCGCGGTCCCCGTAAAGACCGGCGGAACCTGTCCCCGATGTTTTCGGTTATGCGGGTATCTTTTCGGTTTCGTCATCCTCATATTTGGGACTCGATGTGATAATATCCACATTGCGGAGCCTGATAATCTCCAGTTCTATAGCCTCAAAGAATTCCTTCATGATCGGATACCTCCTCAGATTCAGAGATCGTATTGGTCAGCCGCTGCTTCAGCACGAATTCTTTATCCCTGCACATGAGCACAGACTATATTCGTTATAACAGAAGTGCTGACGGATTTCAACGGATTTTTCAGAAATCACCGTTAACCCCGGCCGGGAAGTCCCCGGACTTTACATTACACGGCAAAGTACACCGCGGCCGCCGTCAAAAGAATGGCCTGCGGTCTGCTTTTTCCGGTTCATAGATAATACCTCCCTTCAAAATACGGACAGACCGACCTGCGCAAAACCGGTTTCTTCTATATTATTCTCCGATGCTGAGAAAATACATGACCGTTCACCGCTGCGAAGATCCCTTGCAGAGCTTCGCTGTGCGCATCATTCTCCCTTATTCATGTCAGCAGAAACTCTGCCAGCACACGGTTGGAGATATCCAGCCCCCGGTCGGTGAGCGACCAGCATCCGGTGTTGTCCTCTTTCCGCGGCCGAAGCAGCCCCCCGGCTTCCAGCCGGCTAAGGACTTCCCCGTAGACAGCCGTGATCGGCTTTCCAAAGGCCCTGGCAAATGCCGTCTCCGAAATTCCGCGGTCCATCCGAAGACCGAGGAACATAAACTCTTCCATCTCCGCTTTTTCCGAAAGTCTTTCCGCCTCCCGCTCAAGCGCTTCCACGGACAAAGGTTCTTTCTCCAGGTCTTTTTTACGCTGAGTTGCCTTCTTGTCTTCAAAAGACGTTTTCCGGACTGTTTGTCTTTCGGAATTTCCGGCCTGCCCGAAGGACCGGCACGGCTCTTCTTCCAGTACAGAAAGGTATGTTTCGAGGCTTCTGGTATTGCGCCAGCGGCGATGATCGAAGAAGCTCGCCGCGCCGAGACCGAAACCGAGATACGGCCGGCGCTGCCAGTAGCGGCCGTTGTGGCGGCTCTCAAAGCCGGGCTTTGCGTAGTTGGAGATCTCGTAGCGGCGGAACCCGTAATCCGAAAGGATACGCCCTGCCGCCCGGTACATCTGCCGTTCCGTCTCCTCGTCGGGAAGGGAAAGCTCTCCCGTGAATACGCCTCTTTCCTCCATTGAAAAGAAGGGTGTGCTTTCCTCAAGAATCAGGCCGTAAGCGCTGATATGCTCCGGCGAAAGCTCCGCCACTGTGCGCAGACTCTCTTCCCAGCCGGCCGGCGTCTGCCCCGGCAGCCCGAACATAAGGTCCACGCTGATATTTTTTGCCCCGAACCGCCGGAGCGCCGCAAAGCAAGCTTGAAAATCCTGAAAAGAATGAATCCGCCCGAGCGTCGAAAGCTCCCGGTCGTGAACCGACTGCAGACCGATGCTGACGCGATTCACCGATTGTGTCAGGAAATGAAGAAGCTCCTGATCAAGATCGCTTCTTTTTGCTTTCCGCCGCCCCTCTTCTTCGCTTCTGCAGGCAGCATCTTCCACAAACGTCCCCGGGTTCATCTCGCAGGTGATTTCCGCGTCCGGAAGCACGTCAAAGCCCTCGTAAGCCGTATTAAGTATCGAAGAAAGGCAGTCCGCCGGCAGCGCCGTCGGCGTACCGCCTCCGAAAAAAATCGTATCTACGGGATATTTTTGAAACAGTTCCCCCCGCATTTGCCGCGCGCGCTGCCGGATCTCCCGCGTAAGAGCCCGCGTATACGCACGCATCGTCTCCTCATCGGCCGGGGCAGACAGAAAGTCGCAGTATTTGCATTTGCGGACGCAGAAGGGTATGTGAATATATAGGCCCAGCGGCTCCATGTTCGTCCTCCGGTGTTGATGCCTTAGTCCTCCTCGCCGAGCTTGAGGACGTTGAGGAAGGCGTCCTTCGGCACCTCAACGTTGCCGATCTGGCGCATCTTCTTCTTGCCCTCCTTCTGCTTTTCGAGAAGCTTCCGCTTTCGGGAGATATCGCCGCCGTAGCATTTGGCGAGGACGTCTTTGCGGAGCTGGCGGACGGTCTCGCGGGCGATGATCTTCGAACCGATCGCCGCCTGGATCGGGATGTCGAAGAGCTGCCGCGGAATCTCTTTTTTCAGCTTCTCGCACATCTTCGAGCCCCGCTCGTAGGCCGAGGGCGCGAACACGATGAATGAGAGCGCGTCGACCGCCTCGTGGTTCACGAGGATATCCAGCTTCACCAGTTCGGACCGCTCGTAGCCGATCGGCTCGTAGTCGAAGGAGGCGTAGCCGCGGGAGCGCGATTTCAGCGCGTCGAAGAAGTCGTAAATGATCTCGTTGAGGGGCATCCGATACGTGAGGACCGCGCGGGAAGCTTCAATATAGTCTGTCCCTTCATAGATGCCGCGCCGCTCCTGACAGAGGGTCATGATCGCGCCGATGTACTCGGTGGTCACCATGACGGACGCGCGGACGTAGGGCTCCTCCATGTACTCGATCTCCGCCGGGTCCGGCAGGTTCGAGGGATTGGTCAGGTCGATGACCGTCCCGTCGGTCTTGTGGATCTTGTAGATGACCGAGGGCGCGGTGGTAATGAGGTCGAGGTCATACTCGCGCTCAAGGCGCTGGGTGATGACATCGAGGTGGAGCAGCCCGAGGAACCCGCAGCGGAAGCCGAAGCCCAGCGCCAGCGAATTCTCCGGCTCGTACTGCAGGGCCGCGTCGTTGAGCTGGAGCTTTTCCAGCGCGTCCCGAAGGTCCGGGTAGCGCTGGCTGTCCGCCGGATAGATCCCGCAGTAGACCATCGACTGCGGCTCCTTGTACCCCGGCAGCGCCTCGGCGCAGGGGCGGGCCGCCTCGGTGATCGTGTCGCCCACCCGGCTGTCGCGGATCTCCTTGATGCTGGCCGTCATGTAGCCGACCTCGCCCGCCGTCAGCTCCTCGCAGGGGATGAACCGCCCCGGACCGAAATAGCCGACCTCGACCACGTCGAATTCCGCCCCGGTCGCCATCATGCGGACGCGGGTGCCCTTTTTCATCGCGCCGTCCATCACGCGGCAGAACACGATCACGCCGCGGTAGGAATCGTAGAGCGAGTCGAAAATGAGGGCTTTCAGGGGCTCGTCGGGAGAGCCCGCCGGCGCGGGCAGCTTGTGGACGATATCCTCCAGAACCGCGCGGACGTTGAGACCGGTCTTCGCGGAGATGCGGGGCGCGTCGAGGGCCTCGATGCCGATGACCTCCTCGATCTCCTGCGCGACCTCCTCCGGGCGCGCGCTCGGCAGATCAACCTTGTTGATCACGGATATAATCTCAAGGTTATGGTCCAGCGCAAGATACACGTTCCCCATCGTCTGGGCCTCCACGCCCTGCGTGGCGTCGACGACCAGCACCGCCCCGTCGCAGGCGGCCAGGGACCGGCTGACCTCATAGTTGAAATCCACATGGCCGGGCGTATCGATGAGGTTGAAGATATATTCCTCCCCGTCGTCCGCCTTGTAAACCGTCCGGACGGTCTGCGCCTTGATCGTGATCCCGCGCTCCCGCTCCAGGTCCATATTGTCCAGCACCTGCTCCTGCATTTCCCGCTCCGTGAGCAGCCCCGTCATCTGAATAATCCGGTCCGCGAGCGTGGATTTACCGTGGTCGATATGCGCAATAATACAAAAATTCCGGATTTTGCTCCTGTCCATAGTTTTCCTGACTTCCTTCCTGACCGGTCATCACGCGACCGGCTGCAATATGCCATATTCTACCAAAGCCCACCGGCAAATGCAAGCTCGCGCGCCCGGATTTTTGTTCCCGGCACGCGGCGCCGGGCTCTGCCGGATACGGTTCACACCGGGGTCGAATTGTTCGTTCTTGTTCGTTATTGTTCCGGCTCCGGATGATAAAAAGCACTGGATATTTCCCGCGCGGAATGTTATACTTATTTTCCGTAAGCGATCCGGAAAAAGGAAACGGGCCGGTCAATCAGAGCAAGGGAGGGATTCGTATGGACAGGATTGCCGTTCTGATACCATGCTACAACGAAGCGCCAACGATTCGGAAGGTTGTCATGGATGCCCGCCGCGCTCTTCCGGAGGCCACGATCTATGTCTATGACAACAATTCCTCCGACGGTACCGCCGGGATCGCCCGGGAGGCCGGCGCCGTCGTTCGCAGAGAGCGCCGCCAGGGAAAGGGAAATGTCATCCGGACTATGTTCCGGGAGATTGACGCGCGGTGCTATCTGATGATTGACGGAGACGACACCTATCCGCTTGAAAATGCCCGGGAAATGTGCGATAAGGTTCTGAAGGACAATGCGGACATGGTCGTCGGCGACCGGCTGTCCTCAACATATTTTACCGAGAACAAGCGCCCCTTCCATAATCTCGGGAACAGCCTTGTGCGGTTTTCCATCAACCATCTCTTTAAGGGAAACATCAAGGATATTATGACCGGTTATCGCGCGATGAGCTATCGTTTCGTGAAGACCTTCCCGGTCCTTTCCAGAAACTTTGAGATTGAGACGGAGATGACCATACAGGCGATCGATAAGAATCTTGCCGTCGATAACGTGGTCGTCGACTACCGCGACCGTCAGGAGGGAAGCGAGTCCAAGCTGAATACCTACAGCGACGGCTTCAAAGTGCTGGGCACCATCTTCCGCCTGTACCGCAATTACCGGCCGATGCACTTTTTTTCGATCCTCGGGCTCCTGCTGACCCTGGTCGCCGTGATCTTTTTCATCCCCATCGCCGGGACCTTCCTCGAAACCGGCCTCGTCCCAAGGATCCCGACCTTTATCGCCATTATTTTTGTTCTGATCGCCGCGCTCCTGTGCTTTTTCATCGGACTGCTCCTCAGCACGCTCGTCCAGCAGGATCGCCAGAATTTTGAATTCAAGCTCCTCTCCGCAGAGAACGAGTACAAGCGTCTTCTGCGATCCGAGTCCGGAGATCCGGTTACCGCCGACCCGGAAGAACGCAGATGACCCGGAAGAACGTAACAGCGCGGCCATTGAACGGCCGCGCTGTTTTTTTTTCACAGAGCGGCGTAAGGAAATCCGCTGCCTTCGGCAGCCGCGGCTCGCGAAAAGGGGCAGAGGTCCGGCGCCCGCCTCCCTCTGCCCTATTCGCAAATTACGCCTGATCCCTGTTCATCCCTGCACCAGCTCACCGAGGAGACGGATCAGGCGTTTCCCGTCTACCGGCTTGGTGATATGCGCGTCCATCCCGGCCTGCAGCGCGCGCCGCGTATCCTCGTCGAAGGCATTTTCCGTCATCGCGATTATCGGGATCCGCTTCGCGTCCTCCCGGCTGAGTGAGCGTATGACCGCGGTCGCTTTCAGCCCGTCCATCTCCGGCATCCGCACGTCCATCACGATCGCCGCATAGGTACCCACCGCGCTCTTTTCGAATATCTCCACGGCCGCCCGGCCATTGCCGGCATAATCCGCTGAAATGTTTTCCATCGCGAGGTAATTCCGCAGCTCCTTCGCGTTGACCTTCATGTCGTCAGCCAGCAGGATCCGGCATCCCGCGAGACTTATGCGCTTTCTTTCGTAAAGCCCGGACAGCCGGCTCCGGCGCACGATCCGTTCGATTTCGTCCCGGACGTTTTCGGGAAGCAGCGGCTTTTGCAGGAAGCCTTCCACCCCCTGGCGCTGCGCCTCCTCCTGGATTTCCTCCCAGTTACAGACCGTCAGGACGACGACCACGCTTTCCTCCCCGAACTGTCTGTGAATCCGGGCGGCCGCATCGAGGCCGCTCCTCCCGGGCATATCCCAGTCCAAAAGAACGATGTGATAGGGCTTATTCTTCTCGTGCTGCAGCTTCGTCATGCTGCAGGCCTCCTCGGCATTCGCCGCGATATCCGCCCGGATGCCCGCGTCCTCCAGGATCGTTCCGTAATATTCAGCCATCGCCGGATCATCCTCCGTCACCAGAACATAAAGCGGCGGAAGCTCCTTCGCGCCATCCGCGGTCTCCGGCTCCGGACTGGCATCCCCGCTCCGGCTTCGATCGGACATTTCGTTGGTGACCGCAAGCAGGCTCCTTGCGCTGTCGTCGATTTTCTCCAGATACAGCCGGGTCTTCGAATCCATCTCCCCCTTCTTCCGCGCCAGCGTCCCGAGACCGATCACCGTGTTCACCGAAGTCCGGTTTTTCACGCAGGCCTCGGCTATGAGGGTCCTCTGCTCCTCGTGAGCCAGCCCGGCCTTCGCCAGCGCCGCCGCAAGCTCTTCGCACCGGTTCAAAGCCTCCTGCATCCGGCGGTCGATATCGGTGATGGCGATGATCATGAAGGTTCCGTCATCCTCCATGCGTGAAACCCTTATGCCGACGTAAACCGGACCGTCCCCGCTCTGTACGCGATAGGACATCGTAAAGGTATTGGTCTTTTCCAGCGCCTTTACCAGTGTTTTGCGGTTCAGCGCCTGAAGAAAGGCCTCGCGGTCCTCCGGAAATACCTGCTCCGCCAGCTCCGCCCGGCCGTCGCTGAAAAAGTGCCAACCGCGCCGCAGCTCGGAAAGTCCGCTTCCGCCATTTTTCCGGCCGTACTCAACGAACTCCTCCGTGTCGCCATTTACATAGAACATGTCCGTATATTCCCGGGAAAGCGTCATCGCGATCCGGGAATTCACAAGGCCTGCGCTGACGGCCTTTTCATAGGCTTCCTTCGTCGTGGTATTCTCATGCTGAACACGCACGAGATCCGTGACATCCTGGCTCATGCCGAGGACGCAAAGCCTCCCGAAAGTGTCTGTGTATTTCATCCTTGTGGTCTGGAGCTGCCGCTCCTTCCCGGCCGCGTCCAGAACATCCTCATAAAAAATGTAGGGCACGCTCAGAGAGAGGGCGATCTCATCGTCCCGGGCAAATTGCTCTGCCGTTTTGCTGTCGAAGAGCTCCGCGTCGGTATGTCCGGTCACGCCGTCCGGCTTTTCCTTGTGCGCGTATTCGGCAAATGCCTGGTTGCAGGCGAGATAAACGCCGGTTGCGGCATCCTTGGAGAAGGTCAGGCCGGGCATGTTATTCAGAAGGGACGTGATCGTCCTCGTCAGTTCCCCGATCTTCTCCGCCTCCTCCAGCTCCCGCTGGTATTCCTCCTTTTCGTCATTGGCCACAAAGGCGTGAAGCATACAGGTTCCCAACAAATAAGCCATAGCATAGAGCGGAAGATACGGGAACCAGAGCTGCGCGACCAGAAAGATCACCATGATCATGCCGAAGGTTCCCAGAATCCGGTAACGCGGGCGTTTCCGTTCCCCGCGTTTAAGCCGAAACATCCGCCCGTAAGCGAAAACGGAAATAACGACAAGATAGAAAATCTGCGAAAACAGAAGAATATGGCGGATGGGCATAGGCGCGTAGACGCTGGCCGCGTCCACCGTAAAGAGCACCGGGATGAAAATATTGACGAGCGTAAACAAAGCCGTCATACCGGCTATGGCCCGGCCCGCGGCCAGAAGGATCCGGCCGGAGGAGCTTTGCGTCTGCAGATACGTAACGGTAAATTCCGCCCAAAACAGCACGCCGGCCGCCATTGCCACAAAGTACGCGGTCGTGTCCGCAAACAGCAGCCTGCCCATCTTCAGGTTTTCGAGAATTCCCCACAGGATGTCCGTCACGTAATAGATCAGGACGGTGTAAAGAAATCTCCGATATACGAGCCAGGCGGGCCGGCCAAAAGAGGCCTTATGATCAAACAGGATATCCTGATTGACAATCAGCAGGGTCAGGGCCGAAAGCAGTCCGATCATGGAATAATACATATTCTTTTCCTTTTCAGGTTCCTGAAATTCCTGTCCTTTCGCAGGGTACCGCGGATACCGGCCCGTTAAAGCGCGGGACTGTGCCCCAGTTTCTTTTTCTTTTTCTTGAGATCGAGCTTGTTTACATACATATTCTGATCTGCCCGCTCCAAAACCTTCGCGGCGCTGACATCGCCGGACTGTCTGGACATGCCGCAGGCAATAACGATTCCGCCCTCCCGAAGCGCCTGTTCGTTGTGATTTCTCATCTGCAGGATGAGTTTGTCCATATCCGCGTAATCCTCTCCCTGCGAAATGACCGCGAACTCGTCGCCGCCGACGCGAAAGACGGGGCTGTGCTTGAAGTTATGGCAGATGATCCTGCAGGCGTCGCGGAGATACTGGTCTCCGGCGTTATGCCCGGCGGTATCGTTGACAAGCTTTAAATCGTTGACATCCAGCATCACGATGGCGAATTCCATCGCCGGGTTTTCGGCGAGCTGGTCGTTCAGCCGCTCCTCCGCGGCCAGATAGGCATGCCGGTTCTTCACATGCGTCAGCGCGTCAATATTGGCGTCAAGCCGCGCCTGGGAAAGATGCCGGGCATATTCCTCCTCCTGGCGGACCTGCGCGTCAATATCGCTGATGCCGACGATCAGCCGCCGTCCCTCTTTCTCCTCCAAAAGAACCGCTTTGACCTGCACATAGTGCGGCTCATTGTGCACCAGCAGCCGGCAGCTCAGCGTAAAGATCCCGTGATGCTCCACATCCGCAAGAACATTTTCACGGGTCATCACGGACCAGAACAGATGCAGATCCTCGGGATACAGCACGGTGCCGCACCGCTCTCGAATATCCGCAAAGAAATCCGGTCCTGTCTTCGGAAGGCCCGCGGCATCAAAGACCGCCGACGAGCTCAGCTCCCGGTACTGCCCGCTCTCCGGAACAACGATAAAGATGGCCAGATAATCACCGGCGAGGGCGGTGAGCCGGTTGAACGCGATCCGCTCCTCCTGCATCCGCTCCGAGGCTCTGCGCTGTTTGATCTGCTCATCGATGTCGGACACGCCGACAACCACGAAACGGTCATCATCCGGCATCCGGGTAACCTTCATATCGGCATACGCCGGTCCCTGTTCCCCGTTGACGCGGTACGTGATGCGGAAGCTGCTATTCCGCTCCAGATTGGCCGCGAGCGTCTTTCGATCCAGCGCGCCTCTGAGCAGCTCCCGATCCTCGGAATAGATGAGGGTATCGATATCCTCCATGCACTGCTCAAAGAAATGCCAGCCCCGCCGGAGCTCGCAGAGGCTCCCGCTGTCATCCGTGCGGTACTCAATGAACCCCTCTGTGTTCATGTCAATGTAAAACAGATTCGTATAGCCCTGAGCCAGCGCCTGGGCAAGGTGCGCATAGATCACGCCGTTGCTCCTGGCCTTCTCATAGGCATCCCGGGTCTTGGCCGAGTCGCGGCGTATGCGGAACGTATCGGCCGTAACGTCCTGGGCAAGTCCCAGAACACAAAGCCGTCCCGCATCGTCCGTGTATTTTAATTTTGTCGTCTTAATATGCCTGAGGTTCCCCTCGCCGTCCGGCCGGTCCTCAAAGAAAATATACGGCCCCTCCATCGAGAGGGCCATCCGGTCATCCTCCGAAAAACGCTCCGCCAACTCAGCTTCGAAGAGCTCCTCGTCCGTCTTCCCGATAACCTCCGCCGGACTGCTCTTCTGAGCATACACCGCGAACGCCTGGTTGCAGGCAAGATAAACGCCGGTGTTGGCGTCCTTGGTGAAATTCATGCCGGGCATATTGTCCAGAAGGGAGCTGACCGTCTGCTTCAGCTTCACAACCTCGGAAGCCTCTTCGAGAAGCCTTTGCTGCTCGTTGGCCTTCCGCTGTGCCTTGGTCTTCTGAAGGATCAGAACGACAATGAGAAGGAAGATCGCAAAAAGAATGAGCAGCACGGTAATCAGGTTGTCTCTGAGAAAATCCAGGAAGGAAACCTTCTGGTTCAGATACATGTAGGACACCAGCGCGTATTCCATGTCTTCGTTGGATAAGAGGTTGACGATCTTATTCAGGATGGAATAAAGCTGCGGTTCATTCATGGGGACGGCAAAGGAGAACTCCATCGTCTCCGTGAGCGGCAGGTCGACCAGGCGGTACTGTCCCCGAAGCTCCTCTGTTTCCCTCATGTGATAGGCGGAGACAAGGACACCGTCCGCCTCCTTTGCGCTCACCGCCGCGTAGCAGTCCTCCGCGCGCGGATACTTCCGGATCGTCCAGTCCGGAAAAGCCTTGCGGACATAGGTTTCAAAATTCAGATTTCCCTCGTCAAGGGCAACGGTAAAGGGCTTCTCGTGGATGCTCTCCGGCCGGTCGTCCGCCCGGATCAGAACGCTCATCTCGGTCTTCATGATGGGATTCACGGTTATGAGTCCCATCTGCTCTCCGGTATAGGTGCTGATATTTGTCGGGAAGACGCAGTCGATCTCGCCGCTTTTCATGGCCGTAATCGCCGCGTCCAGCGAAGGAAAGGCGGCCGTCTCAAAGGAAACCCCGGCATTTTTCAGGCTGTCGGAGGCGCTGTCCAGATAATTCTTCAGTGCCCCGGTCAGCTCCCCGGTTTCCGGATCCTTTGCGCAAAACGGCAGATAGCCGCCGAGGTACCCCACCCGGATCGCGCCATGCTCCTTTAGCCAGTTCTGCAGGCTCGGCGTAAGAAACGCGTTCGTCCGCGTCTGCTTTATGTACTGATCCAAAAGACGCTGGTTGACGAACGGATCCTCGTCCTGAATGGCCGTGAGGGCATTGTTCAGCTCAACCAGAAGTTCCGGACGTTCCTTATTGACGGCAAAAAAATAGTCCGAGGTGCCGATCTTACAGACCGGAAGAAGATTCTCATGCGAGCCGATGCTGTTCGGCCAGACAAGCGCGTCCACCTCCCCGTCCGCCAGCATGTTCATGGAGGATTCCTCAAGTCCCGAAAGCGGAAGGATCTTCAGCGTCAGATGATTCCTGTCCACCCATTCCCGGAACATCGCTTCCTGGATGCTGCCCTTGTTGACGCCAATTTTTTTCCCGTTGAAGGACTGAAGGTCCTCCGCGCTGATCTCCGTATTGCCGACTTCGCAGTACACATAGTAAGATTCGGAGCCCATGGCCAGAGAGGGGAAGAGCATCAGCTTTGCGCGTTCCTCCGTGAAGGAAACGTCGCTCATCAGATCAATCTCTCCGTCAATCAGCATCTGAAGGAGATTCGACCAGCTGTCCTCAACATACTCGTACGTCCAGCCGGTATGCGCGGATATCTTTCGCTGGTACTCGTAGGCTATGCCCCGCCGCTCCCCAAATCTGTCCCGGTAGCAATAGGACGATTCATACCAGCCGACGCGCACGACCTTCTTTTCCGTTGTTTCCGCGTGAACGGTCACCGGAAGTCCTCCTGCCGCCAGCAGGACAAAACACAGCAGAAAGACGAGCATGCGCTTCCCGTGTTTCAGCCATTCCCTCTTTGACTGCATTGATCGCGCCTCCCCTCATTTAACTCGAAAAGTCCCGCGGTGCGGCCGCCGGATGGGCGTGCTTGCACACCCGGCGGCAGAACGTTCCATATCCCAAAAATGCGCCGAAGCTACCGGCCGCGGATCCGCTAAAAAAGGAATCCTGCCGTGAACGCCGATACATAAAATTTCTGAAACAAACAGTAATCAGATTATCTTATTTATAAGGATAGCACAACTTCCCCGGCCATACAAGCCGAAAGTCCGTAAGCTTGTGACTAACTGCCACACTGTGTTTCTGGTCACACGGTGACCAGAAACGAAGGCGTTTTGCAATGAAATCGCCCTGCGGGCGA
>CACZBB010000013.1:22106-29114 GCA_902779245.1 uncultured Lachnospiraceae bacterium
TGGCGAAGGGCTCGCAGAGCGCGTTCTTTTGCGACTCGCCGATATCCATCGTTTCCAGCCGCCGCAGGAAGCGGTCCGGGCTCCCGCATTTTCCGTAAGCCGCCCACACCTGATCCTTTTGGGTATTATCGATCCAGGCGCGGTCAAGGATCTCGAAAACCTCACGGGCGTAATCATTTTCCGCCTCTAAGATGCCTTCGATCCGGATCCTCTGCTCCGCCTGCACGCTTCTTTTCGGAAGCCGGAGGCGAAGGATGCGGCGGCTTTCTTCATATTTATAACGGACGGCCTCCGTGAACCCTTCGGCGGTGAGCGTAAGCTCGCCGCCCTCCGCGAAGGCTGCGCCGTAGAGAACGATTTCATAGGATCTTTCCGCCGGAATGAGGGACAGCTCCCCGCGCGCGGGCTCGATCCGGATCTCCGCTTCCCTCCGCTCCTTTTCGACGCGGATCGAGAACCGGGTCCGGACGGCCGTCCCTTCCCGGTAGGCCATGGTCAGCCCGTCGTCCTCGTAAAGCTCAAAGCTTCCGTCATCTCCGAAGCCCACAAGGAGCCGGAGCGCCGCCGGGTTCTCCGTCCCGTTTTTGGGCTCCTCTCCGCTCATCGGGACGAAGCGCCCGGCGCCCAGAAGCACCGGATACCCGGCGAGCGGCCGATAGAGCTTCCGCATCTGCCGTCCGCGGTAGATTCTCCCGCTCTGGATATCGTACCAGGTTCCCTCCGGGATCAGGACGTTGACCGCCGCGAGCCGGGTCACCGGATCCATCGGCGCGGTGATGGCGCCCACGAGCAGCGAGGTGCCGAAGCCATACTCCCCGGGAACCTCGAACGCGCCCTCATCCTCCGGGCTGACATAGTACATCGGCTGAATCAGCGGACGGTCCTCCTTAAAGGCAAGGTACATCATCGTATAAAGGTAGGGAACCATCTGCTGCCGAAGCCTGAGGAAATCTCCGATGACGCTCCGGTACGGCTCCTCCAGCGTCCAGGGCTCCTTGTTGAGGAACGGGCTGTTGCTGCTGTGGATCCGCGTGATCGGCGAAAAGACGCCGTACTGGATCCAGCGGGTCAGGCGCTCCAGATCCTTGTTCCCGAGCATGTGACCGCCGAGGTCATGGCTCCACCAGCCGTAGCCGATGTTGCTGGCCGTGCTGGTGAAGTACGGCTGAAAATGCAGGCTCTGCCAGGTGGTGAAGGTGTCGCCCGAAAAGCCGATGGGATACCTGTGACTTCCCGGACCGGCATACCGGGAAAAGATCATGGGCCGCACGTTCCGGTCCTCCTGATCCGTGTAATGAAAATGGTTCAAAAGGAGCAGGGGATCCACGTCGGCGGCTTTGCCGGTTCCCTGCTGCCAGTCGATCCACCAGAAATCCACCCCGTCCTCTTCATAAGGATGGATGATTTCCTCAAAGTACGCCTCACGGAATTTCGGGGAAGAAAAATCAAATTCCACGGCTTTTTCCGAGTCCGGGTCGATGCCCATCCGCCTGGCCATCCGCGGATACGCCTCCTCGAAGGCGCGGATCCCGTCGGCCGGGTGGAGGTTCAGGGTCGTGTGAAGTTTCCGTTCCTTCAGCGCCTTAAGGAAGCGGGCGTAGTCCGGGAAAAGCTCCCGGTTCCAGGTATAGCCCGTCCAGCCGGTTCCGTATTTTGCCGGGACCTCGGTCACGTGCCAGTCCATATCGATGACCGCGACGCTCAGCGGAATGTTCTCCTCCTCGAAGCGGTCGAGCAGCTCGAGATAGCTTTTTTCCGTATAGGCATAATACCGGCTCCACCAGTTCCCGAGGGCATAGCGGGGGATCATCGGCGTCTTGCCGCAGAGCGCGAAGAAGTCGCGGAGGCCGCCGGCGTAATCCTTCCCGTAGCCGAAGAAATAAAGATCCAGCCCCTCCGCCTCCCGGGGACGGAACTCCCCGTCCCGCAGGACGGGCGAATGGCTGTCATCCAGGACGGCATAGCCGCGCTTCCCGAAGATTCCGGGCTCCAGCTCCACATGTCCGTCGGTCACGTCCAGGGTCCGGGCCGTTCCCAGAAGGTTCTCGTCGGTGTTGCCGTAAATAATGCTGTAATTCCAGACCGCCCCGTTTTCCTTCAGCGTAACGGACAGGCCGGTCGGGGAGAAGGGCTCGCCGTCGTAACGCAGGATGAGCGCCGGCGTCTCCAGAACAAGGTCCTCCCCCTCTTCCCGGATCCGGGTCTCGACCTCCGGAAAATCCCGGCTTGCCACCGCCTGGGTCGGCAGATCCACAAACCTTCCCGCCTCCTGATACTCCAGGCGAAGCAGCCGGTCCGTCAAAACGGAGATCCGATACTTGTTTTTCGTGATCATAAATACCCCTTTCCGGCTCACGCCTTCCCGCAAAGCTCTGCGGGCATATGAAGAATGGTTTGCGTATCCATGCTTACAGAATCTTCATTCATTATACGTGCTATTTCCACTGAAATCCACTGGTTATCTTGCGCAGAAAAGAAAAATTTCTTATAATTATATATGGAACAAAATGTCCGCATTTTGGTTCATTTTCTCACGCCGGACGCACGCTAAGAAGCGGCCGATTCCTATGCGCGTCCGTTTGCCTCTGTCATCGTGAACGAACCTGCTTACACAGAGCCTTCCTTCGTTCGCTGTGCTTCAGAACCGTCCGGCTGCAGCGATTCATTTTCCGAAAGAACGAGGTGTTCGTATGATCAAAAAATACTCCCTGGGGCATCCCTTTGTCACGGATTCGGTGATCCGGGAAATCCCCGCCGAAGCCATCGAACAGCTGCCCTTGGCCTATGCGGTCGAGGACGGTAAGTTTTCTTTTTCTTTTAAGCTGGAGAAGGACGAGATTCTCTACGGGCTCGGCGAGGCGATCCGCGGCATCAACAAGCGCGGCTGGCTGTACCGGAGCTTCTGCAGCGACGAGCCGAACCACCCGACGAGGCCGTGGTCACGCTGGACGGCGCGGATTTTAACATTTATATAATTAAGGAAGAAACGCCTCTTGCCATCGTGCGCGAATTCCGCGGACTCATCGGTCAGAGCTATATCCCGCCGTTCTGGGCCTTCGGCTTCCAGCAGAGCCGGTGGAGCTACGCCGACGCCGAGGCCGTGCGGAACGTCCTCGAAAGATACGATGCGGCCGGCATCCCGCTTGACTGCGTGTACCTGGACATCGATTACATGGAACGTTTCAAGGACTTTACGGTCAACCGCGAGGCTTTCCCCGATTTCGAAGGGCTTGTCCGGGAGATCCGGGACAGAGATCAGCATCTGATTCCGATCATCGACGCCGGCGTGAAAAAGGAGGAGGGCTACGACGTTTACGAAGAGGCCCGGGAAAAAGGATATTTCTGCAAAACCGAAAGCGGGGAGGATTTCGAGGGCGCGGTATGGCCGGGTCTCGTCGGCTTCCCGGATTTCCTGCGCCCGGAGGTCCGCGAGTGGTTCGGAGAGAAGTACCGGATCCTCACGGATATGGGCATCGACGGCTTCTGGAACGACATGAACGAGCCGGCCATCTTCTACTCGAGAAACCGGCTGGAGGCTTTCCTTGCGAATTCCGCAAAGCTGCAGGGAGCGAACCTCGACGTAAACCAGTTCTTCGCGCTGAAGGATGCCTTTCTGGGGCTCTCCAACAGCCCGGCCGATTATTCGTCCATGATCCATGAGATCGACGGGAAGCCGGTCAATCACCTGAAGGTCCACAATCTCTACGGAGCCAGCATGACCAGGGCGGCGGGCGAATTCTTCGAAAAGGAGTTCGGCAAGGAGAAGATCCTGATGTTCTCCCGCTCCTCGATGATCGGCTCTCACCGCATCGGCGGGATCTGGTTCGGGGACAACCACTCCTGGTGGGCGCACATCCTGCAGTGTCTGAAAATGCTTCCCTCGGCCAATATGTGCGGTTATCTTTACTGCGGCGCGGATCTTGGCGGCTTTAACGGGGACTCGACGCCCGATCTCGTGCTTCGCTTCCTCGCCCTCGGGGTCTTCCTCCCGCTCATGCGGAACCACTCGGCCCTCGGCACCCGCGAGCAGGAGTGCTACCAGTTCGACAATACCGAGGACTTCCGCGATGTGGTGCTCGTCCGCTACCGTCTGATCCCCTATCTCTATAACACCCTGCGGAAGGCGAGCGAGAACAACGACATGATCTTCCGCCCGCTCTCCTTCGATTACCCGGAGGATCCGATCGCGCGGGAATGCGAGACGCAGCTCCTGCTGGGCGACGAATGCATGATCGCACCGGTCTATGAACAGAACGTCAGCGGCCGGACCGTCTATCTCCCCGAGGATATGACCTTTGTCCGGCTGAGCGGCGAGCGCGTGGTGAAGGAGCGCCTCGAAAAAGGCCTGCACTATGTAAAGGTCGCGCTGAACGAAGTCCCGCTCTTTATAAGGAGCGGCAAGTCCATCCCGCTTTGCCGGCCCGCCCTGCGCACCGCCCTCCTCGACACCGAAGACCTGGAGATGCTCGAAGCCTGACACGGCCGGTGATTCCTGCGTCGCCCGGAACTGAAAATTCGGATAAGAATGCCTAATTTGGGCAGGCTTATCCGAATTTTTTCACGACAAGGACAGGAAATTACTGATCATAAGCTCAAAGACTTCCAGAGGGAGGTTTGGGCTTATTACGCTGACCCGGAAACTCCGGAAAATAAGCCCAAAAGCTTCAATTGGGAGTTTTGGGCTTACGGCCAGCCCAAGGAAGCTTCAAAAAATAAGCCCAGATGCTTCAATTGGCTCTTTTGGGCTTACGGCCAGCCCCAGGAAGCTTCTGAAAATAAGCCCTAATGCTTCAATTGGCTCTTTTGGGCTTACGGCCAGCCCAAGGAAGCTTCTGAAAATAAGCCCAGATGCTTCAATTGGCTCTTTTGGGCTTACGGCCAGCCCAAGGAAGCTTCTGAAAATAAGCCCTAATTCGCCCGCCGTCTCAGCCTTCAAAACCGGACATGTCGTCGAAGATCTTATAAAGCTCCACAAACGGCACGGTCTCCATCTGCACGCTGTCGCCGAAGGAAAGCGCCCGGCCGTCGCCCGTGCCGGCCGGCCAGTCGGGCAAGCCTTCGCCGTTCGGATCGCCGGTGCGGATGAAATTGAGATAATACTGCTTCATGACGCGGCTCAGCTCCCGGTCCGTCTCGTCATAGAGGGCGGAGTCCTCCGGAATGTTCCCGTAGAGGTACACCTCCTCCCCGCTGTGCCAGGCGCCGATGCAGCCATTTGTCTTCTGAAAATGATACACGTAGCTGGGAATGCCGTTTTTCAGCGCCTGCCGCTCCCAGCAGTAATGCGGGTACATAAAGAAATGGACGCTGAAGATATCCGCCCAGGCCTTCCGGGCCTCCTCGTCCGTCGACGCGGGGTAAAGGGCCAGGATCCGGTCCGCGTAAGGAGCCGGGAACGCCGCCCGGACCTTGCTCTCATAGTTTTTCAGATTCGCGGGATCGAAGATGATAAATGGCGCGGCCTCCTCCCGGTTGAAGCCGTGGAGCTGCGCTTCCTCGTTATGGATCCCCTGCGCGTAGGCTTCGCAGGGCGTTACCGGCAGCACATACCCGTCCACCGTCATATGATGATGGACGCTCAGCTCGCCCGCGAGCTCGGAAGCCGGAATCTTCCTGAGATCCTCCACCCCCGCGGCCTTGTATTTTTCCTTCGTTTTCCGGCCGGCCTCGTAAGCTTCGTCCAGAAGGCGAAAGGAATGCGCGGGGGAGGGCGAGGTGACCGTCGAGCTCTCGCCCACCGCCCGGCAAAACAGCCCCTTCGCCAGCGGGGACGTGCAGAGCGCCGACACGCAGGCAGAACCCGCGGACTCCCCCGCCAGCGTCACATTGGCCGGGTCGCCCCCGAAGGCCGCAATGTTCTTCTGTACCCATTGAAGCGCCAGAATCTGATCCAGAAGCCCGTAATTCCCGGTGGTGCCCTGTTCCTTAAGAAGCTCCTCATCCGCAAAGAAGCCGAAGATCCCCAGCCGGTACCCCAGGTTGACGACGATCACGCCGTCCCGCGCAAGGCTCGCGCCGTTAAAATCGGCGTACCAGGGCTGGCCGGTCTGCAGCGAACCGCCGTGGATGTACACCAACACCGGAAGCTCGCGGGCCTCCCCGGCAGGCTTCCAGATGTTGAGGTAAAGGGAGTCCTCGCTGACCGGCGGCCGGTAATTATCGTCCGGAGAAATCTTAAAGTCGTGATAGCCGATCAGGCGTTTTAAGGATTCAACGATCGGCAGCTGCACAGTCTGCATGGACATGGGCGCGAAGTGATCGGCCGTAAGGACGCCCTCCCAGGGCCCCGCCTCCACCGGCGGCTGCCAGCGAAGCTCCCCGACCGGGGGCTTTGCGTACGGGATGCCCGTGAAGACTTCAACCTTGCCGTCCGCGGTCTTCACGCCCCTCAGCTCTCCCTGCGGCAAATGCACGAGCTCCGTCGGCCCGCCGTTTTTCCCGGCGACCGCCGGAACGGCCCGCACCGGCGGCCAGGAAATCCAGAGGATCGCGGCAAAGGCAAGAAGGAAGGCGAGCCAGGAGCCGAGGCGGAGCAGCCACCGTGCCCCGCGCAGTTTTTTTCTGTTAAGAAAAACAAAACCGGCCGCGGCCGCCAGCGTGAGCATCCAGCCCAGGATCGTATGCTTTCCAAGCTCCAGCACGGCCAGCATGATGACTAGAACCAGAATAAACAGGAGCCACCAGAGGATCCTCTTCTTCCCTTTTTTCATAAGCTGCCTCCGTTAATACACCGCTTCCTTTTCACGCCTGATGCTTCGGTAAAAGGCACCTCCGGGCCGGATGCCTGTCCTAAAGAACGAGTGTCCGGCTCAAGCGTGAAGTAGCCTCCGAATAGGGTAGAGGGAGGCGAACGCCGACCTCTGCCCCCCTCTCCCGCGAGCCGCGCGCTGCCGATGGCAGCGATATTATTCCTTGCGCGGCTCTGTGACTGGAGATAAGGCAAAGGAAGGCGAACGCCGAACCTCTGCCCCCCCCCTCTCCCGCGAGCCGCGCGCTGCCGATGGCAGC
>CACZBB010000014.1:0-16151 GCA_902779245.1 uncultured Lachnospiraceae bacterium
AATGCCGCCTTCCTTTTTCTTCCGGCCGATCCCGGGGGATGCTCCCCCGATCCGAAGCCCCTGCCTCTTTTCGGCAAATGTCCCTTTTTCCCTGATCCGGGAGTTTTTTCTGCGTTCCTTACATAATAGACCTATTCCGAAAATTTTTCAACAGGAAGTTTTGAATAGTTATTCTTTTTTATTGCATATATTTACATACAACACCCGATTTCCGAATTTTTTCCTTGCAAGAGAGGCCGTTGTGAGCTATATTGTTGGTTGCACAGGTTTGCGGACGTCACCCTGCTGATTTTAGTCACCGGCCCGCAGCCAGACATCGGATGTCCGGCCCGGGCGTGAACAGTAACCGATCTACAACATGTATGTTTTCAAGGAGGTTCTCATGGCGAACGAAAAAGTTGTTCTGGCGTATTCGGGCGGGCTCGACACGACCGCCATCATCCCCTGGCTGAAGGAGCATTTCGGCTACGATGTCATCTGCTGCTGCGTAGACTGCGGCCAGGAAGGCGAGCTGACCGGCCTTGACGATCGCGCGCGTCTTTCCGGTGCGGCAAAGCTCTACATCGAGGATATCAACGACGATTTCGCCGAGAATTTTATCATGCCCTGCGTCCAGGCCGGCGCCGTGTACGAGCATAAGTATCTTTTGGGCACCTCGATGGCCCGCCCGGCGATCGTGAAGAAGCTCGTCGAGATCGCCCGCAAGGAAGGCGCCGTCGCCATTTGCCATGGCGCGACGGGCAAGGGGAACGATCAGATCCGCTTCGAGCTGGGCATCAAGGCCCTCGCGCCGGACATCAAGGTCATCGCGCCCTGGCGCATGACCGACGTATGGACCATGCAATCCCGCGACGACGAGATCGCCTACTGCAAGTCCAAGGGCATCAATCTTCCCTTCGATCACAGCCACAGCTACAGCCGTGACCGCAACCTCTGGCACATCTCCCACGAGGGTCTGGAGCTTGAGGATCCTTCCCTCGCGCCGAATTATGACCACATGCTCGTCATGAGCGTCACGCCGGAGAACGCGCCGGACCAGCCCACCGAGGTCACGCTGACCTTCGAGAAGGGCGTTCCGACCTCCGTGAACGGCGAGAAAATGAAGGTCGCGGACGTCATCCGCACGCTGAACCGCCTCGGCGGCGAGAACGGCATCGGCATCGTCGATATCGTCGAGAACCGCGTCGTCGGCATGAAGTCCCGCGGCGTCTACGAGACCCCGGGCGGCACGATCCTCATGGAGGCTCACAACCAGCTGGAGGAGCTGGTCCTCGACCGCGCGACGATGGAATTCAAAAAGACCGTCGGCGACAAGCTGGCCCAGGTCGTTTACGAAGGCAAATGGTACACGCCGCTGTGCGACGCGCTGATCGCATTTACGAAGAGTACGCAGGAGTACGTCACCGGCACCGTGAAATTCCGTCTTTACAAGGGCAATATCATCAAGGCCGGGACGACCTCGCCCTACAGCCTCTACAACGAGTCCCTCGCTTCCTTCACTACCGGCGACATGTACGATCATCACGACGCCGACGGCTTCATCACCCTCTTCGGCCTTCCGTTAAAGGTCCGCGCGATGAAGCTCATGGAAGCCAAGTCGAACAGCAAGGAGAATTAAGCTCCTGAAGGAGCCGCCGAAGGCAGCTGATTGCCTTACGCGGCTCTGTAAACAAGAAGCAGGCATATGCCGGTGTGCGTCCGGCATATGCCTGCTTCTTGTTTCGCGGGATATGTTTCTGGTCACACGGTGACCAGAAACGAAGGCGTTTTGCAATGAAATCGCCCTTCGGGCGATGGCACGGGCGTAACTTGTAACTCGTGATGGCCTTCTCAAAGATTTTCTTTCATAAAAGCTTCGAGTTTTGCAAGGTTGCCGGCTTCATCGCCGCCCTCGACCCAGACATCGATGGAATGGCCGTATTTCGCGCCGAGGCTCATGATGGCCAGAACCTTGGCGGCGTTGGCTCTTTTCCCCTCTTTGACCAGGGTAACTTTGCTGTCCATGCCCTTGACGAGCTTAGCGAGCTCGCCGGCCGGACGGGCGTGAATGCCTTCATTGTCGGTGATCACATAATTGAACGTAAGCATGGCGGTTCTCCTTATTTCGAAATCTTTTTCAGGTTCGCGCGAAAACGGCGGCAAGCGGAGCCCGCTCCGGCAGTCCTTCCTCCGCGCGTCTTAAAACCTGCTTTGTTAATTATACCATAAAACCGCCATAGAAAAAGGCATAATTGGTAAATTTTGTATTTACCGGCAGGCTTTATAAATGTTCACGATGTCGTCGTAGTCGAGGACGCGGAAGGAACCAATCCGGCGGGTGCGGTCGTAGGTGCACTCCTTCGCCAGCTTTTCGATCTCCTCGTCGGAGGGTTCGTGTCCGAGAAGCTCCGTGAGCGAAAGCGGCATGCCGAGACTCCGGAAGAAGGCATTTGTCCGGAGAATTCCCTCCTCCGCCGCCCGCTCGTCCTCCGGCTCCGTGGTGCCGTACACCTTCCGCGCAAACTGCGCGAAGCGGGCGGCATTAGCCTCTTTAACATAGCGGCTCCAGGCGGCCCAGACGGCGGTCAGCGTGGCCCCGTGGGTGGAATTATACAGGGCGGAGATCGCCATGCCGAGCTGGTGGCAGGCCCAGTCGCCCTCCCGGGCCGTGTCGCCCTGCGCGCCGACGCCGGTGAGTCCCACGTGGGAGACGCTCCCGCACCACATGATCTCGCTCATGGCCTCGTAATCCCGCGGGTTTTGCACGCCGCGGGAGCCGTAGGCGATGATATCCCGGAACAGTCCCTCCGCGATCTCGTCCGTCAGATGGTTCCCCAGGATGGCGGCGAAATAACGCTCGGAGGTGTGCATGAAGATATCCGCCGCCCCGGCGCCGATCTGGTATTTCGGAAGCGTCATCGTCAGCTCCGGGTTCATGATCGCGAATTTGCAGCGGTTGAAGTCTGTCGTGATGCCCCGCTTTGTCGGCGGCTCCTTCGCGTCATTGGTCAGGACGGAGGAGTTGCTGGTCTCGCTCCCGGCGGCCGAGATGGTCAGGATCGCGCCGACCGGCAGACTCTTCGTCACCTTCGTCCCGCTCCAGAAATCCCAGATATCCCGCTCCGGGCTTGCGATCGCGTGCGCCACGCCCTTCGCGGTGTCGAGCACGCTCCCGCCGCCGATCCCGAGGACAAAATCCGCGCCGAATTCGATCCCGGCCTTCGCCATTTCCCGCGCCGTCGAGACCAGAGGGTTCGGCACGACGCCGCCCAGGGCCCGAGCCATAAGGCCCATCCCGCGCAGATTGTCACAGACGCGGTCAAGAAGTCCGCTTTTTTTCGCGGACTCCCCTCCGTAGATGACCAGTACGCGGCTCCCGCCATACTTTTTGACCAGCTCCGCGGTGCGAAGCTCCGCATCCGGACCGAACACGATCTCGGTCGGCGCGTAATAGACAAATTTTTTCATAAAGCCTCCTAAAAACATGGCTCGGGTGTCCAGGCACCCGGCTCACGGATCACTACATGCCTTCACGCTTACGCGAGGTTCTCCCGGATCGCCCTTGCGAGCTGATCTCCGCAGGAGGTCTGCTTAAAGCCGCATTTGATGCCGGAAAGCAGCTGCTCAACATGCTTCGCGTCCTGCCCCTCGACCAGGGCCGCGATCGACTTCAGGTTCCCGTTGCAGCCGCCGGTATAAGCGACATTGCGGATACGTTCGTCGTCCAGGTCAAATTCAATCTTCGTAGAGCACACGCCGGTCGGCCGGTATACACAGTGTTTCATTGGACCTCTCCTCTTCTTTTTTATGATGCCGGGTCAAACAGATGATCCCTCCAGTGCCGCCCGGATCCTTGCGGCGAGGGCGGGGGGCAGCTGGGCGCGGATCCGGATGCCTTCCGCCTGATAATCTTCGAGGAAGAGGGTTCCCTCCTCCCGGATCTTCGAAAGAAGCCCGGCATCCTTGTAGGGCAAAATCCCCTCGACAGGCACCTGTCCTTCAAGGAGGATCTCCTCGATGGCGGCGAGCAGGGAATCGATCCCTTCCCTGGTTTTCGCGGAGATCCGGACAGCGGCCTTCGAGCGCGGGTCGGTCAGATGATTCTCCGCGCATTCCTCCCGGTCGATCTTATTGAAGACCGTGATCACCGGCCGGTCGCCGGCGCCGAGCTCTGAAAGCGTCGAATAGACGACCGACATCTGGCTGTCCATCCGCGGGTTGGACGCGTCCACGACATGCAGGATGAGATCCGCGTAGGCCGCCTCCTCCAGGGTACTCCGGAACGCGTCAATGAGCGGATGCGGGAGCTTCTGGATAAAACCGACCGTGTCCGTCAGCAGCGCCTCCCGGCCCGAGGGCAGACGAAAAAGACGCGTCGTGGGATCCAGCGTCGCGAAAAGAGCGTCCTCCGCGAGGACATTGGCCTCGGTCAGGGCGTTCAAAAGCGTTGATTTGCCGGCATTGGTATAGCCGACCAGAGCGGCGACGGGCTTTCCGGAGAACTTGCGGTGGATCCGCGTAAGATCCCTGTGGCGCTCCACCTCCGCAAGCTCTTCCTTTAGCTGCGCGATCCGCTTTCCGATGAGCCGCCGGTCCATTTCCAGCTTTTTCTCGCCCGGGCCTCTGGTGCCGATCCCGCCGCCGAGCCGCGAGAGCGACCGGCCAAGCCCTGTCAGCCGGGCCGAGCGGTAGCGAAGCTGGGCGAGCTCCACCTGAATCTTACCCTCGCTGCTCTGGGCGCGCTTCGCGAAGATATCCAGAATCAGCATGGTCCGGTCGATGACCTTCCCGGTAAGGGCTTCTGCGAGGTTGTTGTACTGCGCGGGGGAGAGCTCGTCGTCCACGACGATCTCGTCGAGCTTTTCCATGTCCATGAAAGCCCGGATCTCTTCGAGCTTCCCGCTGCCGAAATACATCCCCGGATGGATGGCCTCCCGGTTCTGGATCAGGGTACCGGCCGGGATCCCGCCCGCCGTCCGCACCAGCTCGCCGAGCTCGGCCAGGTTCTCCTCGACATGGCCGCCGCGCCCGGTGTCGACGGCGGCGAGAAGCAGACGCTCCGGTGCCTGTTCAAGTTCAATCATATTTGACAAATTCTACCTCCGTATGTTTTAGGGAAGCTTTACGTGAGATCCTAGCTCTGCATAAGTTCGAAGACGGAAATCAGAGATTTTCTTTCTCACTTATCGCTTCGCTCAGGATGACAAATGCAGGTCGTTCGGGATGACAGATGCCGGTCGTTCGGGATGACAGATGCCGGTCGCCTGGGATGTCCGATGCCGGTCTCCGGGCGGAGTTCTTATGCCGCGGCGCTTACCGCGACGCGAGGAAGGCGTTTTCGCGAAGTCCCTCTTCATCCGTCGGGAAATCCAGAACGAAGGCCGCGGCTTTGCGGCGCGCGTTCTCCCAGTCATGACGGTACTCATAGACGAGGATCTCATAATAGCGAAGATCACGGTTTTTGGAAGCCCCGGGCAGCTCCATGGCCGCGGCCAGATCCTTTTGCGCTTCATCCGTATTCTTCTCCATGAGATCACAGGCCAGAAGCCCCGCGTAGGCCCGGCCCGCCGACTGCGCATTGTTTGTATACTCACGATAGGTTGCGCGCGCATTCGGGGTATCCCCGGTCGCGAGATAGATCCTCCCCAGCAGAAACTTTGCCTCCGCGTTCTGAGGATCCGTCTCCAACGCCGCGAATACCTCCTTCCGGGCCTCCGTATAATTCCGGAGATAATACTTCACAAGCGCGCGGTCCAGGGCATTTTCCGGAGCCTCCCCGGCGAAGGCCAGGGCCTGCTCAAGATACCGGCTTCCGTCGGCATTTTTCTCATAATCCGCGTAGACGCGGTAAATGTTGATAAAGACCCGGAGATCTTCGGTGGTCTCGGCGGCTCTTGAAAAATCCCATGCCGCCTCTTCCTCCTGCCCGCTCTCCATATAAAGCCGTCCCCTCAGGAAATAAACCTCCGGCTCCGGATTTTCAAGGAGCATTTCGCTGTAAATGTCGATCGCGCGGCCGCGCTCGCCGTGCATCCAGCGGCACCAGGCCAGATAGAGACGGACATCCCGGACAAAGGTCTCCGGCTGCCGTTCGACGGCAAGGAGTGACCGCTCCAGAGATATGCAGGCGTCCGCGTAGCGGCCTTCCGCCATCTGCGAAAGCCCGAGTCCGCGGTAAGCCTCCGCCGTAAAATACCCCTTCTCGATATTTTTAGCGTATGCCGAGGCCGCGGCCGTGTACTTCTCCTGCTCCAGCAGCTCCGCCGCGTAATCATTTGCCTCTTTCGGCGCGAGCGAGGCCCCGCACCCGCCAAGAAAAACCGCGCAGCAAAGAAGCGCCGCAAGCGCTCCCCGTCCGCGGCTTCGCGAACCACCAAGAGCCCTCCCCGCATCGGCGGGGAAGGCTATACGCTTTCTCAATTTGCTGTTCACGGAGCTTCCTCTCAATCCGACAACGGCGTCTGGTACACGCCTTCCTTCACCAGCCGGGCAAATTCCTCGCGGACAGCCGGCTTGTCCTCCTGATACGTCACGCCGAACCACCGGTCCTCGGTGCGGAGAACATGAACCTGCGCGCGGTCTTCCTTGAGGAGCCTGTCCACGATCGTCGGAAGCAGAAACTCTGCCGTGACGTTCCCCTCCGGAATCCTGGAAAGGAAATCCGGGAAGCCGATCTCAAGGTCCTTCAGGAATTCCGTCGTGAAGCCCCACATATTCATGGAAACCAGGCTGTCCGGATCAAGCTCCACAAGGCCGTCGTCCGTCATGGCCGCGGCGCCGTCGTCCGTCCGGATGATGTTCTTGGTCTCCCGGATACCCACAAGCCGCCCTTCATCGTCCGTATCGCAGATCCCGCGCGTCACGCCGCCGTTCTCCGAGAGGGTATTCTTAAGGACGAAGCCGGCCATGTAGATCTGCTCGCCCTCCTCCGTCGGCTCCTCATTCAGTGCCGCGTAAATCTTCCGGAAAGCATCCTTTCCATAATAGTCATCGGCGTTGACGACGCAGAACGGCCCGTCAAGGACATCCCTCGCCGCGAGCACGGCCTGGCCGGTGCCCCAGGGCTTCACGCGGCCTTCCGGAACGGAAAAGCCTTCCGGAAGATCCTCCATCTCCTGATAGGCATAAGCAACCTCGCAGATTTTGGAAATCCGGTCGCCGATCACGGCACGGAAATCCTCGTCGAGACTCTTCCGGATGATGAAAACGACTTTGTCGAAGCCTGCTTCCAGAGCGTCATGGATCGAATAGTCCACAATGATCTCGCCGGAGGGTCCGACTGGCTCCAGCTGTTTGATTCCACCGCCAAAACGGCTGCCGATCCCGGCCGCAAGAATGACAAGTGTTGTTTTGCTCATGATTCCTCCTGAAAATGAATTGCAAGAATACTTTTATAATCCGGCCTGTCCGCGGAAAGACCCAGGTTCCTTCCCCTTTCACGCACGGCAGTTCACGTCTCCGGCTCCGCGGCAAGGCGCTGGGCCTCGTCCGCAGCCATCAGGTTCTCGATGATCTCGTCAAGGTCGCCGTCAAGGATGCTGTCGATCCGGTGCAGGGTCAGACGGATTCGGTGATCCGTGACGCGCCCCTGGCCGAAATTGTAGGTGCGTATTTTTTCCGAACGATCCCCGCTCCCCACCTGGCTCCTCCGAAGATCCGCCCGTTTATCATGGGCTTCCTTCTTCTTCAGCTCATAAAGCCGAGCGCGGAGAACCTTCATCGCCTTCGCGCGGTTTTTGAGCTGGGATTTTTCGTCCTGGCAGGAAATCACGATTCCCGTGGGGATATGCGTCAGCCGCACGGCGGAGTCCGTGGTATTGACGCTCTGTCCGCCGTTTCCGGTAGACCGGAAAACGTCGAAACGACAATCCTTCGGATCGATCTCCACGTCCACCTCCTCGGCTTCCGGAAGCACCGCCACCGTGACGGCCGAGGTGTGAATCCGCCCGTTGCTTTCGGTCTCGGGCACCCGCTGCACGCGGTGCGTGCCGCTCTCAAAGCGGAGCCGTGCAAATACGTCGCTGCCGCTGATCATGAACGTACACTCTTTAAAGCCCCCGAGACCGTTCTCCGAAAGGGAGATCATCTCCGTCCGCCAGCCGCGCCGGTCCGCGTATCTGGAATACATCCGATACAGCTCCGCGGCGAAAAATGCCGCCTCGTCGCCGCCGGTGCCGGCGCGGATCTCCAGGATCGCGTTCCGGCCATTGTCCGGATCGCTGGGGAGCAGCAGGATCCGAAGCTTCTTTTTCAGCGCCTCCTCCCGGACCTGCGCATTGGAATACTCCTCCCGCAGCATTTGCCGCATCTCCGGATCCGCCTCGACGGAAAGCAGCTCTTCGCTCTCCTCGGCATCCTTACGCGCCTTTTCGAAGGCCTCGTAAGCCGCGGCGATGGGAGAAAGACCGGCCTGCTCCTTCATAAGTGCGGACAGGCGCACGGGATCCTGCGAAGCCTCCGGTGAGGCAAGCTCCCGAAGGACCTCCTCATAGCGCCGCAAAATCCCCCCCATCTTCTCGAACATTGATCGAATCACGCTCCTTGCTGGTTTCTTGTCACACGGCTCCAGGCCGCTGCTCTTCTTATTTCCATCGGGCGATGACAACCCGGTCCCGTCCCGCAAGATCCTTTACCGAAGTGATCTCCAAAAAGCCCGCGCCGCCGCAAAGCGCTTCCACGGCCTTCGCCTGGCCGCAGCCGATCTCCATCAGCAGCCATCCGCCCGGCTCAAGGTGCGCCGGAGCCTCGCTGACGATCCTGCGGTAAAGATCAAGGCCGTCGCGGCCGCCAAAAAGGGCGAGGCGCGGTTCATACGCGGACACCTCCGGATCAAGCGTCTGCATCTCTTCTTCCGTAATATACGGGGGATTGGCCGTGATCATCGAATACTCCGTTCCGGCCGAGTCCAGAAGGTCGCTTTGGAAAAAGCGCATCCCAAGGCCGAAGCGTCCGGCGTTTTCCCGCGCGACGGCAAGCGCGTCCGCGGAAATATCCGCCCCCTCTATATATATGGAAGAAACCTGTCCCCTGACAGATGTCTGCTTCTTCGCCAAGCCGGTCTCCGGCGGATCTCCGCCGCGATGAGAAGGATTTTCGCTCCTTCCCCCGGCTTCGCCGAAGCCGCAGCCGCTTTCCGAGCTCTCCAGCGCGAGCGTAATGGGAATGCATCCGCTGCCGGTGCAGATATCCAGGATGCGCATCCCGGGCGCGATCCGCCGCAAAGCCTCGAAGACCAGGATCTCCGTGTCAAACCGGGGAATCAGAACACGGCGGTCGACCTTAAATTCATAGCCGAAAAAGGGAGCGAGACCGGTGATGTACTGCAGCGGCTCCCCGGCCGCCCGCCTTTTTGCCATCGACAGGTACGCCTCCGCGCACGCCGGCGTTACGTCTTCGCCAAGACGAAGGGCGTAGTCCGAAAGACGCCAGCCCTTCGCCGCAAAGAGAAGCTCACGCGCCTCCGCTCCGGCCTCTCCGGGAAGCTTCCCGGAAAGCAGTCTTTTTCCGGCTTCCAGAAGCTCTCGTCCGTTCAAACTGCCTCCCTGCGGGGAACCCCGTCCTGTTCTTCCTTTTGCGTCGGACCGGCTTCCGTCCCGGCGGGAGCTTTTCCCTGATAGGCGCGCCAGTCAAAAACCGCGTTCACCGCCGCGATCGCCACCTCCGCCATCTTCGCGTCCGGCTCGCGGGTCACCAACCCCTGAAGGGCAAGCCCCGGCTTTGCCAGCGTGCAGACCACCGGATTGTCGCTCGATCCCGCAAGCCTGAGGAACTCAAAGGCAATACCGGCGATGAGCGGGACAAGCAGGATCCTCGTAAGAAGCCGCAAAAGCGGCGTCCGGATGCCCAGAAGCCCCACAAAGAAAAAGCAGATGACCGAGATCACGATGACCAGGAGAAGGAAGCTTGTCCCGCACCGCTTATGCCGCCGGGATGAGCGCAGAACATTTTCCACGGTAAGATCCCATCCGTTTTCCACGCAGTTGATGCATTTATGCTCTGCGCCGTGATAGGCAAAAACCCTCTGAATATCCTTCATGCGCGAGATCAAAAGCATATACAGCAGGAAGATCGCAACGCGGAGCAGGGCTTCCGCCACCGTGACCCACACCTCGGGAACGCCGGCCCCCCGAAGCAGGCCCGCGAGAAAATACGGCAGCAGGATGAACAGCCCGACGGAAAACGCGATAGCAAAGACGACCGTGCCGGCCATCGCGATATCCCAGGTTCTCTTTTCCTTTTTCGCCTCGGCCTCCGACTTTTCCTTCCGGGGCTCCTCCTCGTCCTCCACCGCGAATTCGGCGGACCAGGTCAGGGACGAAATCCCGACGACCATGGAGTCGATAAAGGATATAACGCCCCGGAGGATCGGCACCTTCGCCGCGCCCTTCCACGGGCATACGCTCCTGTAGGGCCGGACGGTCAGCTCAATCTCACCGTCCGGCTTCCGAACGCCGATGGAATAGGTATCGCCGGACCGCATCATGATTCCTTCCATGACCGCCTGGCCGCCGATATTTGATGACTTCTGCATAAATATCCTCCACGGCGCAAAGGTTTATATAGGAAAACAGAGCGGAGACTTCCCCGCCCTGTCGGATCCGACAAACCCTTACTTGCCAAGATTGTACTTCTTGTTGAACGCTTCGATCCTTCCGCGCGCCTTCGCAGCCTTCTGCTGGCCCGTGTAGAACGGGTGGCACTTGGAGCAGATTTCCACGTGGATGTCCTTCCTCGTGGAGCCTACGACAAAGGTATTCCCGCAGTTGCAGGACACGGTTGCCTGATAATACTTCGGATGGATGCCTTCCTTCATGATTTTCACCTCTCTAAAAACAATTTCCAACTGTTTTTTTAGTCTGCCGCTTCTCGCGGAAAAACCACCTGCGCAAGCAGCGATGTATAGTATACCATACGGTGCCGGTTCTTGCAAGAGCCAATCTGCATTTTTGCTCCCCGGCCGTTTCTGGTCACACGGTGACCAGAAACAAACCGCGACGCATTATAGTCCTGTGATGTAACATCCGCAAATCACGTAAAGCGCGGTGTCCGGGGATCATTGCGGGGCGCCCCACTTCATGATCACCGTCCGGACGACCTCGTCATTGGAGGAAAAATGCGCGAAGGCATTGAGAAGGGATTCGATCGAATCCTCCGGCTTGGCGCCGTTGAGCCGGCGCCGAATGATATCAACCGCCTTCTGCTCATTTTTCGTGAGCAGCAAATCCTCCCGGCGGGTTCCGGACCGCACGATATCGATGGCCGGAAACACTCGTTTTTCCTGCAGCTTCCGGTCAAGGATCAGCTCCATGTTGCCGGTGCCCTTGAACTCCTCATAAATGACATCGTCCATCTTGCTGCCGGTATCCACGAGTGCCGTCGCGAGGATCGTAAGGCTCCCGCCGCCCCGCATGTTCCGGGCCGCGCCGAAAAAGCGCTTGGGCATATAGAGAGACGTCGGGTCGAGGCCGCCGGAAAGCGTCCGGCCGCTCGGCGGGACGAGGACGTTGCAGGCCCTGGCCAGCCGTGTGATCGAATCGAGAAGGATGATGATATCCTTCCGGTCTTCCACCATGCGCTTCGCGTATTCAAGAACCATCTCCGCGACGCGCTTGTGGTGCTCCGGCGTCTCGTCGAAGGTCGAATAGACGACGCGGACGTTCTTTCCCCTGACCGATTCCCGCATATCCGTGACCTCCTCCGGCCGCTCGTCGATCAGCAGGATGACCAGATTCGCATCCGGGTCGCCGTGAAGGATGGAATGAGCGATGTCCTTAAGAAGCGTCGTCTTGCCAGCCTTCGGCGGGGAGACGATCATGCCTCTCTGCCCGCGTCCGATGGGCGCGATCAGATCAACGATGCGGGTCGCCGTCGACCCGTCCTCCCGTTCAAGCCGGATCCGCCGGTCCGGAAAGATCGGGATCATCTGTTCAAAGATCGGCCGCTTCTGCCCGTTTTTATCCGCGCGGTCCTGGGAATCCGGGCGATGGCCGTTCACGCGCTCGACATAAACCAGCGCGCCGCGCTTGGCCCCGGCGATCCTGCCTCTTTTCAAGCCCTCGACGACATCGCCGGTGCGGAGATTGAAGCGGTGGATCTGGGAGGCCGAAACATAGACGTCATCCTCGCTGGGCAGAAAGCTCCGGTCCCGAAGAAAACCGTAGCCGTCCGGAAGGAGCTCCAGGATCCCGCTCACGCGCCCCTCAAGCTCCACGCCCTCAAAGCTGGCACCCTCGGGAATCTCCGGGACCGTCTCGAAATAGCGCCCCTCCCGGGCCGCCCTCTCAAAGACCTCCGCGGCGGCCTCCTCGCTTCTTGCGATCCGGTTATCCGGGATAAGCACGCCCTCGTCCGGGCTGGCTTCGTAGCGGCTCTGCGGGCGTACCTCCGTCCGGACCGGACGTTCCTCCCGGGGCGCGGGGCTTTCGCTCCGGATGCCCTGGTTTTCCCGGATTGCCGATGCATAGCGGCTCATGCGGTCCGCCTGCCCGCTTCCGCGCTGGCGGTTCCGGTTATTTTCCCGTTCCCGGCCGCTCTCGCGGCTCATAAAGCCGTTTTCCCGGCCGGCTCCGTTTCCGCGGCCGGCAGACTTGTTTTCGCTTTCAACGGCGGCGCTCTCCCGGGGGCTGCGCCGCGGGTATTCCCGGCTGTCCGCGCGCTCCCTGACGGTTTCCCGGGTCTTCTGCGCCTCCGGAGCCGCCGCGGGAAGAGGCTCTTCCGCATCCGCCTTTTTCTCCCCGGAATCCAAAGATCCGGCGGCCGCGAAGTCTCCGCGCGATGCGGTTTCGTCCGGCGCAGCCTGTTCCGTCCGGTCCGGCTGCCCCTCCGCCCTGGCCTTCTCCGCCGCCAAAAGTACATCCGCCAGCTGCTCCTTGCGCATGCGGGAAGCCCCATGGATCCCCAGTTCCCTGGCCAGATCCCGCAGAACCGGAGCCGAAAGGGAAAGATATTTATCTCTCGTCATCGCTTCCTTAGACATAAATCCTCCATTTTCCGCTAATCAATACCTCTTCCAGCTTTTCGGTGTCAGAAGCAGGAGCATCGGGAAGAGTTCAAGGCGGCCTGCCAGCATATCAAAGATAAGAACACATTTGGAAAATACGGAAAAATCCGCAAAGTTTTTCGTCGGGCCGACCGCGTTGAGCCCCGGACCGATATTGTTTAAGGTTGCCGCCACGGAGGTGAAATTTGTCGTGAAATCAAAATTGTCTACAGAGATCAAAAGCACGGAAGCGGCAAAAATCGCACAGTAAATCGCAATATAAACATTTGTATTGCGGACCGTCTCATCCGCAACCGGCGTTTTATCAAAACGAATCTTACGAACGTGTCTCGGATGAATGATGCTGTCCATCTCCCGCTTCATGGTCTTCAGAAGAATGACGATGCGGGAGATCTTCATGCCGCCGCCCGTCGAGCCCGCGCAGGCCCCGCAGATCATGAGGATGACAAGAATGGTTTTCGAAAGCGACGGCCAAAGATCAAAATCCGCGGACATATAGCCCGTGGTCGTGATGATCGTGCCGACCTGGAAAAACGCGTGGCGGATCGTCTCCTCCAGCGTGTCAAAAACGCCGCGGATATTCAGGGTGATGACCGCAGCGGAAACCAGGATGATCCCCAGATAGGCGCGAACCTCCGACATCCCGAACGCCAGCCGGAATTTTCTTGCAAGGATATAAAAATACAGCTGAAAATTGATACCGCAGCCGATCATAAAGACCGTCGTGATATTCTGCAGGATCGGCGCGTAGCTCTGATAGCTGTCATTTTTTACGGAAAAACCGCCGGTGCCGACCGTGCCGAAGGTGTGGCAGATGGCGTCGAAGACCGGCATGCCGAAAAAGGCGAGAAGAAGAAAGAGCAGAACCGTGATGCCAAGATAAATGCCATAGAGGATCACCGCGGTATTCCGGACCTTCGGGACGAATTTGCCGACGACCGGGCCGGGACTCTCCGCCTTCATCAGGTTGAAGGTCGAGCCGCCGAGCAGCGGGATGACGGCGATCATGAAAACGAAGATGCCCATGCCGCCGACCCAGTGGGTAAAGCTTCGCCAGAAAAGCGTACAGTGAGCAAGGCTTTCCACCTCCCTGAGGATCGAGGAGCCGGTCGTGGTAAAGCCCGAAACCGTCTCGAAGACCGCGTCGAGGTAGCTCGGGATCTCACCGCTGAGCGTAAACGGGAGCGCTCCCACAAGAGACATCACAAGCCAGGCGAGCGCGACCGTCACAAAGCCTTCTCTCGCGTAGATCTTGCGGCTGCGGGGCTTGCGGAAGGATAAAAGCACCCCGACGGCGAAAGAAATGGCCGCGGAGATAAAAAACCAGAGAGCTTCCTTTTCGCCGAAGCCCAGGCCGATAACGCCGGGCAGAAGGAGCATGACCCCCTCGATCTTCAGGATCCAGCCCAAAATATAGGCGACTATTCCGTAATTCATGTCCCTCTCAGCCCTCTAAGATATCTTCCAGATCCGTGATCTTGTCCTCCGTCTTTGCGACCAGGACCACGGAGTCGCCAACCTCGATCGTGTCCGGTCCGGACGGCGTGAACGAACTCCCGTTGCGGTAAATCTTGCCGATCAGGATATTCTTCTTGAGCTTCATCTTCTGAAGCTCCCGCCCGGTGACTCTCGACGTCTGCTTAACATGGAATTCCATAACCTCCGCCTGCCCGTCGGCAAGCTTATAGAGAGCTTCCATATTGCTGTCCAGCGACGCGTGCAGGGAGCGGGAATAATGGACGACGTAATCCGCCGTAATGTCCTTGGGATTCACGATCGTCCCGAGGTCGAGGGAATCGATCACGTCCGAGAATCCGATCCGGGTGATCTTGGTCACAAGCTTGACCTTCGGGTTTTTGCTTTTGGCAAAGAGGGAAAGGATCACGTTCAGCTCGTCAAGGCCGGTCAGGGCAACGAAGCCGTCGACATTCGCGATGCCCTCCTCCATGAGCAGCTCCTCATCCGTCCCGTCCCCGTGAATAATATCCACGTTGCCGTGCAGATATTCCGCGAGCTCGTCGCACCGCGCCTGATCCTGCTCGATGATCTTGACGGTCATTTTCTCCTTGAGCAGACGCCGGGCAAGATAATAAGTGATCTTTCCGCCGCCCACGATCATAACCGTTTTTACGGGGTTGGTCTCGATGCCGATCTTCCTAAAGAAGCCCACCTCGTCTCCCTGCCGGTAGACGACCGAGAGGATATCGCCCCCCTCCAGTACGAAGCTGCCGGACGGAACCGTCACCTGCGTTCCCCTGCGAACCAGAAGCACAAGCACGTCGCAGTGCAGATGGGAATGAATGTAGTAAAGTGTCTTTCCGATCAGGATGCTGTCCGATGCCAGCCGAAAGGTGAGCAGCTCGACATGGCCCTTGGCAAATATTTCGATGCTGATGGCCGACGGAAAGCGGACGACCCTCGCGATCTCCGCGGCAACCGCCATCTCCGGGTTCACGGCCATCGCGAGGTCGAAATTCTCACGGAAAAATGCCGCTTCCCTGCTGTAGGCCGGGTTTCGGACGCGGGCAATGGTGGCCGCGTGCCCGCCCTTTTTGGCGATCAGGCAGCAAAGAAGATTCTTTTCGTCAGAATCCGTCACGGCGATCACGAGATCCGCCTCCTGAACGCCGGCCTCCTCCAGCGTCTTGTAGCTGGATCCATCTCCCTCGATGCCCAGAACGTCACAGGTATCGCTGACACGAACCACATGGAGCGGGTTCTTATCGATCACCGTGACGTTGCATCCTTCCTGACTGAGCTGGCTGGCGATACTGGTGCCGACCTTGCCGCAGCCAACGACAATGACTCGCATAAAAAACAATCCTCCTGCATCTGTACACGAATGTCATGGGAAATATATGGATGTTTTCCATCCAAAAGGGCAAAGCTCCGCCTCCGGTCAGGCGGCTGCGGTCTGAACATGAAAAACAGGACCAGACAACCCTTCGCCTGGCTGTTTCCCCTTGATCCTCGGAAAAAAATGAGAATGCGGCCGGAGGGACTCGAACCCTCACGCCCGAAGGCACAGGAACCTAAATCCTGCACGTCTGCCAATTCCGTCACGGCCGCAGGCAGAATAGAAAAGGAAGCGGCGTTACAAGTCACTCCCGTGCCAAACACTCGCTGTTTGGCACGGGCCAGTGACATAAATCAGCCTGTGTATGAACCATAA
>CACZBB010000014.1:16191-22111 GCA_902779245.1 uncultured Lachnospiraceae bacterium
AAAATTATCGTTTGTCGTTGACCTGCGTTTTGCCATCGCCCGCAGGGCGATTTCATTGCAAAACGCCTTCGTTTCTGGTCACCGTGTGACCAGAAACGAAGCGGCAATTCGTCGCTTGGAATTACCACTTCTCTATCTTACCATCTTCACACTTCTTCGTCAAGTCTCCGGGGGCGCAGACTTATGTGTTTGCCTGGGACGCGATGTAAGCGTCGGCAGCCCAGACCGTGGCCGGCACGAAGCCGGCGGCCATGCACAGCGTCAGCAGAATTGCCAAAAACCTTTTTCCTCTCATATTCGTTCCTCCCATGTACCATTGTTTCGTTTCCATCCACAAAACGCAGCCTTCAAAAAAGGCTGCGTTCCATGTTGTCACTCAAAAATTATTCGCTGCCTAACGCCTGCCGCTGTTTTTTCCGACGGTATCGGCCGACAATCCCGAGGATGACCCAGAGGATCATGGCGCCCGCGGAAAGCGCGAACGACGCGATTGCCGGACGGCCGAGGGCAAGGCCAAAGCCGGATTTTCTCTCGACGTAGATACAGACCGCCATGACCCCGGCACAGCTCAGGGCATCGATCAGAACAAAGAGCAGCGGGCCGATCCGGGTATCGAGGAGCATGAGCAGGATCGAAAGCCCAAAGATCGCGATGACCGACCAGTACATGAGATCATAGGCAAGCAGGGCTTTCTCTGTCTGCGAGAGAATCGCTGTAAAACGCTCGATCCACCTCGCGGCCTCTTCAAACCCGAACGCGTCCGCCAGGAAACTGATCTCATCCATGGGCACATTCTTCGAGAGGATCTCGTCGATCGCCCGGCCGATCTCCAGAAAGCCCCGAAGGTTCATGATGGAAATCCCCCCGCTCTCCAGCTCGCGGCAGACAAACTGCGCTTTCCGAAAGATGGCGCGCATGTCGACCTCCGCCCCGAATTTTGCCAGAAAAGCCGCCGCCCCGTCCAGCTTCGCCAGGCCATCCGGGTTGTCGTACTCATCCAGAAGCTCCCGGTATTGAGTCATCTGACGGGAGACCTCCTGCCGCAGACTCTCATCCTTAAGCACCATCCAGTCCTGTCCGGTAAACATGATGGCAAAGGACATCGACAGCATCGCAATCGCCAGAAATGCCGCCAGAACCGGTCTGTGTTTTCCAAGAAATCGTTTCATCGCAAACCTCTGTCAGTCCCCGTAATATTTTTTCTTCCATTGTTTCCGGCCAAGGATCCCGGCCACCAAGGCCACAGCCGCCGTGCCAAGCAGGATCCAGACCCAGACCGGCACATCCAGAATATTAAAGCAGCGGACATTGATCCACATCCGGTTGATGGCTTCGTTCTGCTCCGCGGTAAAATAGATCATGATGGAGGAACGGGAAATACTCTCCTCGGAGGGGTACTGAGAGCCGAGCTGACGCTGAAGCTGCTCTTCATCGGTCGTCAGAATGAAGTCCTCGTCCGCCGGATCTCCCGAAAAGAAGTAGCCCAGCGGATATTCCACCGTCCCGGAAGCTTCCTCCCCGTCAGCGGCTTCCCCGTCTTCCTCATCCTCCGCCTCGCCGTCGGCCTCCGCGACTTCCGCTTCTTCCGAATCCTCCGCCTCGCCTTCGGCTTCGTCCACGTCCTCTTCTTCCTCGTCCTCTTCCGCCCCGTAGCACCAGTCGCAGTATTCGAAGACCCGCGGATCGTCGCCGCCGGCAATGACCGACGTATAGCCGATATAGTACATATTGCGGATGACGTTGTCCGGCCTCGACAGGAAGTTGATAAAGGCCTCCGCCGCGTGCTGCTTCTCCGAATCCTCTCCGATCCCGGCCTTCAGCATCACCCAGCCGTCAAAATAAATGTTCGTGGCCTCCTCCGGCACCGCGAAGTTCAGGATATAGTCATCCTCCTCCGCCTGGTCCAGCGAATACACCGCGTCTCCCGACCACTGGTAGTTTGCCACCACCTTGCCGGTGATCATGTCCGCCTTGCCGGAATCCGTCTCGAAGGAATACGCGTTTTCCCGCACGTCCTGCAGATAATCCTGCACGGCCTGGATCGTCTCCGGGGAGACATCGTTCATCTCCTCCTCCAGCCTTTTTGCGTAATCCGGCGAATTTATAAATTCCGGACTCGTGAGCAGATCGTGCTTGACCGCCCCGACTGCCGCAAAATACGAGTCGCGGACATTATCCTTAACGGTCACCCGGCGCTTAAATTTCGGATTGCTCAGCACTTTCCAGGAGGAAGCCTCCTCGTGGCTCATGACCTCCGGGTTATAGACGATGCCCGTGATGCCCCACATATACCCGGCCGCGAAATCCGACCAGGGCTTTCCTTCGATTTCGTGTTCCTCAAAAACCTTCCGGATATAAGGCGAGATCCCCCGCATATAGTAGTTATTCTCGTCCGTCTCGTCGAAAAAGGCATCGGAGAGCGGCACCAGCTGATCCTCGGCCATCAGCTTCATAAACATATATTCCGAAGGGCAGACCAGGTCGTAGACATCTCCGAGGGTCAGCATGTTATAGAGATCCTCGTTCGTGCCGAAGGTGGAATACTCCACCTCCACGTCCACGCCGTAGGTGTCCCTGTACCATTCCTGAAAATCCTCCACCATCGGGTTTTCGCCGATAATGTCGCCGCTCTCAAGGTCGATGGTTTCCTCCTCGTCCCAGTCTCCGAGGTCAATATACTCCTCCCAGTTGCATACGCGGAGGGTCACCTTCTTCCCATCGGAAGCCGCCGCGTTCTTTTTATCGGCAGATGCCGCGCCCGTTTTCTCAGTGCCCTCCGCCGAAAGCGTCGCGCTCTCCGCATTTGCCGCGTCCCCGTCCGCCATCGCGTTCATGGGAGCTGCCAAAAAAGCCGCCGTCAGCGCGAGAGCGAGCATTTGACATCTTCTTTTTTTCTTCATGCCATGCCCTCCTTCTTCTTCCCCCGGAGGTTTCCGATCAGAACAATCAGGACAACGATAACGAAGATCACCGTTGAAAGCGCCCAGAGAGCTGTCTTGATGGTCGTCTGGGAACCTTTCGTCGCGTTCACCACGTAGGTGCTGATGGTATCAAACATCGCGGGCTTTGTGTAGGTTGCGATAAAATAATCGTCCAGAGACAGCGTAATCGCCAGGGCAAAGCCCGAAACGATGCCCGAAGCAATCTGAGGGAGCACGATGGTGCGGAGCGCCCGCGCCGGCGTTGCGCCAAGATCAAGAGCCGCCTCATAAAGACTCGGATCCATCTGCTTAAGCTTCGGCAGGACCGAGAGGAAGACAAATGGCGCCGCGAGAACGACATGGCCGATGACGAGGGGTACATAGGTCTCCTTGCCGATGCCCAGCACCACGACCAGCAGGATGCAGATCGAGAAGCCCGTCACCACATCCGCGTTGACCACGGGCACCCGGTTCAGCGTTCCGATAAAGGTACCGACACGTTTTTTCGAATAAAAGGCCCCGATCGCGCCCATCGTGCCGAGGATTGTCGCCAGCGCGGCGGAGCCGAGGGCGAGAACGACCGTCCCGACGATCATGTCGCGGAGCTCGGGCGTGCCAAACAGCGTCACATAATTCTGCAGCGAAAAGCCGCGCACCTGACCGATGTTGGTCGCGTCCGTGAAGCTGTAGACCGCCAGGATCAGGATCGGCGCGTAAAGAAATATCAAAACCAGGATGATAAACAGGATCTTTGGAACTTTCTTCATAGATGAGTACCTCCTGTTCGGGTATCCTCCTCATCTCCGCCGGTAAGAAGCGTGAAGATGCAAATGATGGCCAGCAGGATCAGGGCGATCATGGAGCCGCCGTGCCAGTTGTAGGCCGAGAAATAGCTTCCGATGAGGCTTCCCATGATGTACGTGCTGTTATAAAGCATATCCAGAACGACATAGTTCGTCATCGCCGGCAGGAAGACCATCGCGATGCCGCTCAGAATTCCGGGCGCCGAAAGCGGCAGCGTAACCCGAAAGAACGCGCTGCGGTCATTGGCTCCAAGATCCTTCGCCGCCTCGATCAGGGAATCGTCCAGACGCACGATGGTATTGTAGATCGGCAGGATCATGAATGGAAGAAAGTCGTAGGTCATGCCAATCACGGAGTTCAGAAACGGCCAGTAGGCGAGGTTTCCCTCGATCATCGTTAAGATCTCCTTCATGGCCGTGATGCGAAGCGTGAAGTTGATCCACATCGGCAGAACGAAAAGCATGATGAGAACGCCGCTCCGTCTGAACCGGCTCCTGGCAAGAATGTAGGCCGTCGGGTAGGCGATCAGAAGGCAGACCAGCGTCGTCACGAAGGCGATGCAGAGACTGTAAAAGAGTGTGCCGAGCGTGTTCGGATCCGTGAAGAAGCCGGTAAAATTGGCAAGCGTAAACTGCCCGGAGCCATTGGTAAACGCAAAATAAATGAGCACCAGGAGCGGAGCCGCCACAAAGAGCAGAAGGAACACCGCGTAGGGGATGCCCAGGGTTTTTCTCGAAAGTCTCATCCGCCGTTACCTCCGCACCTTGAAATCCATCTTGTCGACGGGCATGATGAGGCCGACATGGTCGCCCATGTTCCAGAGATCCTCGTCGTCCACGACAAAATCCTGGCCGAGATCCGTGTGGATGACATAGGAATAGTGGTCGCCCTTGTAGATCAGGTTGCTGATATAGCCGTCCACAAGCCCATCCTCCACATGGTCCGTCATGTCGATGTTCTCCGGCCCGATGGAGGCCATGATCTTCGTCTTGGAGGGCTCGATCGCGTCGCCGCTTCCGTCGACGACCGTTCCGTCCTCCAGCCGGCGGCTCCCCTTGATGAGCTTTGTCACGCTGGCGTCAAGCTCCCTGCCGTTGAATTCCAGATGATACTTCGCATTGATGTCGACCGCGAAATAATTCGTGTTGTCCTCGGCGATCATGATGTGGATATTGTCCGAGTTGACGCGCATCCCAACGTTTTCGCCGACCCTGGCCGAGTGGACGGACTGGACGACCATCTCGCTCTTCCCGGACACCACGGTGATCTCATAGTGGATGCCCTTGAAGATAACCGAAGAGACCGTCCCGGTAATCGTCCCGTGCTCGGGAGCGGTCAGGAGGACATCCTCCGGGCGGACGACAGCCGTGATATGGGTGCCCTCCGGAATGTCGTCCACGCAATTCCACTCGCCGCCGGCAAATCTCGCCTTCAGCTTCCCGGTCATGATGCCGTTGAAGATATTGCTCTCGCCGATAAAGTCCGCGACAAAAGCGTTTTTCGGCTCGTTGTAGATGTCTTCGGGCGTGCCGATCTGCTGGATTCTGCCCTCGGACATGACCACGATGGTGTCGGACATGGTAAGCGCCTCCTCCTGGTCGTGGGTCACGTAGATGAAGGTGATGCCAAGCCGCTCATGCATCTCCTTAAGCTCCAGCTGCATCTCCTTGCGCATTTTAAGGTCAAGAGCGCCCAGCGGCTCGTCGAGCAGCAGAATCTGCGGCTCGTTAACCACGGCGCGGGCGATGGCGATGCGCTGCTGCTGGCCGCCGGACAGCGTCGCGACGGAACGGCGCTCAAAGCCTTCAAGATCCACGAGTTCAAGAGCCTTTTTGACCTTTCTCTTGATGGTATCCTCCGGGAGCTTTTTCTGTCTGAGGCCGAAGGCGATATTTTCATAGATGTTCATATGCGGGAAAAGGGCATAGCGCTGGAAGACCGTGTTAATCGGCCGTTCGTAGGGCGGAAGCTTGGCGATGTTCCGGCCATTGAGCAGGATCTCGCCCTCGGTCGGCAGCTCAAAGCCGGCGATCATGCGCAGAGTCGTCGTCTTTCCGCAGCCCGACGGACCGAGGAACGTGATGAACTCTCCTTTATTCACATAAAGGTTAAAATCCGTCACGGCCGCGAAGCCGTTGTCGTAGGTTTTTTTTATGTTCTTCAGCTCAATAATCTTCTCTCCCATTCTACCCTCC
>CACZBB010000015.1 GCA_902779245.1 uncultured Lachnospiraceae bacterium
AAGAAGGCCGCGGAGGAAGCGGCGAAGAAGGCCGCGGAGGAAGCGGCGAAGAAGGCCGCGGAGGAAGCGGCGGCGAAGAAGGCCGCGGAGGAAGCGGCGGCGAAGAAGGCCGCGGAGGAAGCGGCGGCGAAGAAGGCCGCGGAGGAAGCGGCGAAGAAGGCCGCCGAGGAAGCCGCCGCGAAGAAGGTTGCCGAGGAAGCCGCGGCGAAGAAGGCCGCTGAGGAAGCGGCGAAGAAGGCCGCGGAGGAGGCCGCCGCGAAGGCTGAACCTGCACCGGCGGAAGAGAAGCCGGCACGCAAGCGCACGGTCCGCAAGAAGGCCGAGGAGACGGTCGCTGAGGCTCCGGAGGAAGAGAAAGCGAAGAAAAAGCAGGCGGCTTCGTCCAAAAAGGCCGCGGCCGGTGAGGATGCCGGGGAAAAGCCGAAGGCGAAGCGCACCCGGAAAAAATCCGCGGAGACGGAAAATGCTGAGGCCGCGGAGGAGGCCGCCGGCGCGCAGGGTGCTGATGTATGAAGGGCAGCGCCGGTGCGCTGGGCTTTGAAGCCCGAAGAGCTTTTGTTTGCGCCGGCGATTGCATTTCATCATTTCTTGTGTATGACAGGCTTTCTGTGCCGGAAAATCATACAGGAAAGCCGGATCGTTCACACGTTTCTCAGGGCGGGCTTCCGGCCCCGGGGAGACGGTTCGTAAGCCGGAAGACACGTCTTTTGGATATCGGACATTTGCCGAAGGAAAGTCGGAGACGGCTGGTAAATGTCTTATATTATAAACCGAGTGGGGGACAAGGTTTCTTATTCGGTTAAAGCAACTGTCATTTTTCATAAAGGGAGGAAAAAACAATGGCACTGGACTACAGAAAATGTGCGGAGGAGATCTCCAAAAACATTGGTGGCGGCTCAAATGTCATCAGTGCGGCACACTGCGCGACCCGGCTCCGCCTGGTCATCGCAGACAACTCGAAGGTCAACAAATCCGCGCTGGAGGAAGTTGACGGCGTAAAGGGTATGTTCGAATCCAACGGACAGCTCCAGCTCATCATCGGTACCGGGACCGTCAACAAGGTTTATGACGAGTTCCTCGCAGTTACGGGCGCTTCCGCCGCGTCGAAAGACGATGTCAAAAAGGCTGCCGCGTCCCGCGCTCCGCTTTGGAAGCGTCTTCTGAAGACACCGGGCGACGTGTTCGTTCCGATCCTGCCGGCCATCGTTGCGTCCGGTCTTATGATGGGTCTTGTTGAGGCCCTTGGTAAAGCGATCCCCACATTTGCAAGCACCGACTGGTATGCCTTCCTGGATATGGCGGCCAACACGGCGTTTGCTTTCCTGCCCGTTCTCGTCGCCATCTCCTCGGCCCGTGTCTTTGGAGGAAACATTTTCCTTGGCGCCGTCATCGGTCTTATGATGGTTCACGGCGGCCTTCTCAACGCGTGGAACGCCGGTTCCGCGGAGAACGTCGCGAAGTTCTTCGGCATCGAAGTGAACGGCATGAACCCGTATCTGGTTCCGGACTGGTCCGGTATTACGGTACAATCGATCGGAGGCATACCATCCTGGAAACTGCTGTTCTTTAATGTACCGAGGACAGGCTATCAGGGTCACGTTATCCCGGTCATCATCGCCGTTTGGCTGATGAGCCTGCTTGAGAAGTGGCTGCACAAGCATGTCCCGGAAATGATCGACCTCTTCGTTACCCCGCTCTGCACGGTTCTTGCAACAGCATTTGTTACCTTCACGATCATTGGCCCGATCTTCGCGCAGCTTGAGTCCTGGGTTCTCATCGGCGCGCAGCAGCTGATCACCATCGGCTTCGGTGTCGGAGCCTTTGCCATGGGTGCGTTGTACCCGATCACCGTCGTCATGGGTCTCCACCATATGTACAACGTCATCGAGGCCGGTATGCTTTCGGCCGGTGAAGGCGCTCTCAATATCTGGATGCCCATCGCTTCCTCCGCCAACTTCGCGCAGTTCGGCGCCTGCCTTGCCGTCGCGATCAAGGCGAAGAACATGAAGACCAAGGCCGTTGCCGTTCCGTCGTCGCTCTCCGCGGCTCTCGGCATCACCGAGCCGGCCATCTTCGGTATCAACTTCCGTTTCATGAAACCGTTCGTAGCCGGTATGATCGGCGGCGCGATCGGCTCTCTGATCGGTGCCTGGACGAAGATTGGCGCGACCAGCTATGGCGTTACCGGTATTCCGGGCTACCTTACCATCAATAACCCGCTTCTTTACACGCTCGTGATCGGCGTTGCCGCGGCTGTCGCCTTCATCATTACCTTCGTCGTTTGGAAGGAAGATGCTCCGAAGGCTGCCAAGGTTGAGAAGCCTCCGGTCGATATGGCTGCGCAGCCGGTCGTCATGAAGGTCGGCGCGGAAGAAATTAAAGCTCCGGCCGTCGGCACTCTCGTTAAACAGGAAAATATTCCGGATCCGATGTTCGCGGAAGGCGCTCTTGGCGCCGGCCTTGCGATCAAGCCGACCCAGGGCATCGTTGTCGCTCCGTGCGCCGGCACGATTTCCACCGTTGCCGAAACGAAGCACGCGGTCGGTATCTCCACGGAAGGCGGTCTTGAACTCCTCATCCATGTCGGTGTCGATACCGTCAAGATGGGCGGCAAGGGCTTCGAGACCTTCGTCAGCGAGGGCGATACCATCACTCCGGGCCAGAAGCTCATCACCTTCAACCGCCAGGAGATCCAGGCGGCCGGTTATCCGGACGATGTTGTCTTCCTTCTGACCAATTCCGACGATTTCGGGGATGTACAGATCTTCGCGTAAGGCAGGGTAAAGCCAAAGTCTCCAGGGCTGCAGCCGGATTCCGGCTGCAGCCCTTTTTATCTTGACAGTTAGACGTCATGAGGATTATTCTATCTACGTATGGCTTGTCAGATTGTTCCCGCACCAGAGGAGAGGCAGATGATGAAGGGCGTTATTTTTGATGTGGACGGTACTTTATTTGACACAGAACGTCTTTATCGGGATGCCTGGATGGCGCTGGCTCCGAAGTACGGTTATGTCGCGAACCCGGAATATCCCGCGGCGGCGGCCGGCTGCTCCGGAGAACAGGCTTACGCGGTGGCGGAAGCTTATTATCCGGGAATCGATGTGGAAGATTTTTTCAACGCCTGCCGGGAACAGGTGTATTCGTCTCTGGCAAGAGAGGTTCCCATAAAACCCGGAGCCCGTGAGATCCTGGAATATTTTTATGAGAGAGATTTTCTGATCGCCATCGCAAGTGCCGGAAGGCTTTCGAAGATTCAGTATTGTCTGTCCGAAACGGGGCTGGAGAAGTATTTCCGGATCATTGTGTCGGGGACGGATGTGAAGGCGAGCAAGCCGGCGCCGGACTGCTTTTTGACGGCGGCCAGACGGCTCGGGCTCTCCCCGAAGGAATGTTATGTTCTGGAGGACAGCAAAAACGGCGTGCTGGCCGCGGCGGCCGCGGGCTGTGCGACCATCATGGTGCCGGAAGAAGGAGAAAAATCGGTTAAAGAGATGCGGGAATATTGCATCGGTGTCTATCCGGATCTCCTTGCGGTGAAAAAAGCACTGGAAGCCGGAGAAATCTGAGGATATCCGTCGGGAGTTTACGCACTTTGCGCGGAATATCCCGAAGCAGGGACTCCAAAATTGGATTGGGGGAGGAGAAGTACGATGAAGCTCTTTGATATTGACGGACCGGTTATGCGGGGCCTTTCACTGGTTTCGGATCTGGTGATGCTGAATCTCATCACCCTGCTGTTCTGTCTTCCCGTTATCACGGCCGGCGCGTCGCTGACCAGCATGCACGCGATGGTGATGAAATTCCACACGGGGGATACCGGCCATATTTTCAGAAATTTCTGGAAAGAGTTTAAGGGAAACCTCAAAAAGTCTACGGTGATCTGGATCTTTGTGCTCGTGATTATCGTTCTTCTTTTCATCGATCTGGAGCTGCTGAAGAATTCCGGGAGTGTTCTTCCGACGCAGATGAAGATTCCCTTCTATGCGCTGGCTTTTTTTGTCTTCATTTTTTATCTGAATCTGATGCCGTACATGGCAAAGTTTGAGAATACGATTCGCGGGTCTCTTAAAAACGCCCTTTTGCTTACGATCGGCGCGTTTCCGCGAACAATCGGCATGGCACTGATCGTGATCGCCGCGATCCTGGCGGTTTTTCTTTACCCGATTCTGGTTCCGGTATATGTCGCGCTCGGGCTGTCCGTCCCGGCGTACCTTTGCGCCTACCTCTATATGCCGATCTTCCGCAAGATCAATAAGAATGCTTTCGGCGATGCGCCGGAGGAAGAAACGACGGAGTCCGGGGAGAGTCCGAACGGTTCCGGCGAATCGGCAGAGAACGAAGCCGAAGCCGGATCTGATCAAAACACCGCTGCCTGCGAGGATTTATCCGGGACAGAATGACATATGAACACGGCAGTGCCATTTGCCGCGCCGTCAAGTCAGATAAGAAAGCTTTATGCCGCCGCTTCCGGTCAGCCAACGCCGGAGCGGCGGCATTTGTGTCGGAACGGTGTTAATTTTTTCACATTAGCTGCAATAAACAGACACAAAAACGCCATAGTTTCGGGTGATAATATGCGCATATCAAAAAACAAGCACAAGCCATTCACGAATGGCAGAAGGAGGCATATATGGCTAAGAAGAGTTATCTGAAAACGGCAGCCGGCGTGACGGGATTCGCGGTTCTCTTCGGTGCGGTTTCTTCGGGAATTTTTGTATCGCTGAACGCTGCGCAGGGCGCGCTTACCCCCCAGACGGCCGTGACCAGTGAGGCGCAGGCCTCGGTAAAGACGGCGGCCGAGGAGGCAGCAGAGAAGGCCATCGCCGGGAGCGGCGAGGAAGTGAAAAATGTGCTGACGGATAAGGTCATCAGCGGCGCGGCCTCGGGCCAGGAAATGTCGGTGCCGGATGTTGTTGAGAATTCGATGCCGGCCATGGTATCGATCACGAACACCTCGGTAGAAACCCTGGAGGATTTTTTTGGCAGCTACGGCGGTTTCGGTGATTTCTACGGTATCTTCGGAGACAGCATTTTCGGCGGCCGCGGGCGCGGCGGCAACAGCAGCCCGCAGGAGTATACCAGTGTTTCGGCTGGCTCGGGCGTGATCATCGGCGAGACGGACGACTCGATCATCATTGCGACCAACCAGCACGTCGTCGATGACGCCAAAGAGCTTTCGGTGGCATTTGTCGATGAGACGGCTGCCTCCGCGACGGTTCTCGGCGAGGATGAAACCACCGACCTGGCGGTTGTCGCGGTGAAGAAGGCAGATCTTAGCGCCGATACACTTTCGGCGATCCGCGTGATCCCGATCGGCAGCTCCGATGACCTTCGGATCGGCGAGGAAATTGTCTGCATCGGCAACGCTCTCGGCTACGGGCAGTCGGTCTCCTCGGGTGTCGTGAGCGCGAAGAACCGCACGATCATCAACGAGAACGGGCAGACAGAGGGAACGGACAGCGGCCTGATCCAGACGGACGCGGCGATCAACCCGGGCAATTCCGGAGGCGGCATGTTCAACCTCAGGGGCGAGCTTGTCGGCATCAACTCCGCGAAGGATGTGGATACGAAGGTTGAGGGCATGTGCTACGCGATTCCGATCACGGATGCGCTCCCGATCCTTGAAAACCTCAAGATGGGTGACAGTGTCCAGGAAACTCCGGCAAACGACAATAAGGTTCGCCTTGGCATCAGCTGCGCGGCCATCAGTGAGGAGTATGCTTCTTACTACGGCGTTCCTGTCGGCATCTATGTCGATGAGGTCGAGGCCGGATCCGCGGCGGAGAAAGCCGGCATCAAGGAGGGCGATATTCTGACAGCGGTCGACGGGAAGGATACTTTGACCATGGAAACGCTTAGCGAAGTCCTTTCCGGCTACAAGCCGGGCGACACGGTGACGATCACTCTCGCCCGCGAGAAGGAGAGTACCGCGAGAAGCTTTAACCCCTCAGGACAGGGAAGCGTCGAGGCACCCAAGGCTTATGAAAAAATGCAGGTGACCCTCACCTTCCAGAGTAATCTTGTTCAGACCGGAGCGGAAATCCAATAAATTCCGCGCGGCATAGAACCCGGATCCGCAGAGGGTCGGACGGGCGGCGGAAAGCCCCGCGCAGGACAAAAATGTCCGGCGCGGGGCTTGCTGCTATTCACAGTAACGGGCTTTCAGCTTTTCTTTCGGAATCGCTCCGCAGGATTGATTCTTATCCGTTAAAATGGTACAATACAAAAACAAAGGTTAGCCGCTTCAAAGTATAAGCGCAACGACAAATGAAGGAGGTAACTATGGCAGTCAATCGTTTCGTATTAAATGGCATTTCGTATCATGGCCACGGGGCTATCCAGGAGATTCCGGGCATTGTCAAAGCTCACGGATTTACGAAGGCGTTTGTCGCGTCCGATCCGGATCTTGTGAAATTCGGCGTCACCGCGCGTGTCACGGATCTTCTCACGGCCAATGGCATCGCCTATACGCTTTATTCGGATATCAAGCCGAATCCGACCATTGAGAATGTTCAGAACGGTGTTGAAGCCTACAAGGCATCCGGCGCGGACTTCATGATTACGATCGGCGGCGGCTCGTCCATGGATACGGGCAAAGGCATCGGTATCGTCGTGAACAACCCGGAATTCGCCGATATCCGTTCGCTCGAGGGTGTCGCGCCGACGAAAAAGCGCACGGTCTTCACGATCGCCGTTCCGACGACCGGCGGCACGGGCGCGGAGTCCACGATCAACTATGTTATTACCGACGTGGAGAAGAAGCGTAAATTCGTCTGCGTCGACCCCAACGACATCCCGGATGTTGCCGTGGTCGATCCGGATATGATGTCCACGATGCCGAAGGGGCTGACCGCCTCCACCGGCATGGACGCGCTGACGCATGCCATCGAGGGCTATACCACCGGCGCGGCCTGGGAGCTTTCCGACTGTCTGAATCTTGAGGCGATCAAGCTGATCGGGAAGAGCCTGCGCGGAGCGGTGCTAAACGATCCCAACGGCCGCGAGGGAATGGCGCTTGCGCAGTATGTGACGGCGATGGCCTACTCCAACGTCGGTCTGGGTATCGCGCACTCGATGGCGCATACGCTCGGAGCCGTTTATGACACGCCTCATGGCGTCGCCTGCGCGATGATGCTCCCGATCGTTATGGAATTTAACGCGGAGTGTACGGGCACGAAGTTTAAGGATATCGCCGAAGCGCTCGGCGTGGACACGACCGGTATGGACCAGGCCGCGTATCGAAAGGCTGCCGTGGATGCCGTCCGCCAGCTCTCGGTTGATGTCGGTATCCCGACAAAGCTGGAGAAGCTGAAGGAAGAGGATCTTCCTTTCCTCTGCCAGTCTGCGGCCGTCGACGCCTGCGCCCCCGGCAACCCCCGTCCCGCGACGCTCGAAGACTTTGAACAGATGTTCCGGAAGCTGATGTGAGGCAATCCGGGGACAGGCTCCCGGAGCTGTTTTCAAGAACGCTCCGGGGCTTTTGAAAAAATGTGTTCGGGATAAAAAAATGATAATGCGGCGTTCTGCTTACGTCCACCCGCCGTCCAGGGTGATGATCTGGCCGGTGAGGTAAGGATGGCGGAGGGCGAGGGAGACGATGAGGTCGGCGGCCTCCTTCGGGGAGGCGCTTCGGCCAAGAGGGATCTCCTCGGCGATCGCTCTTTTTTCCTCAGCGGAGAAAATGTCGTTCATCGCCGTGTCGATCATGCCGAAGGCGGCCGCGTTGACGCGAATACCGCTGGGCGCGAGCTCTTTGGCAAGGGAGCGCGTCAGGGCGTTGATCCCGCCCTTAGAAGCCGCATAGGCGACCTCGCAGGCCGCGCCCACGCGCCCCCAGACGGAGGAGACGTTGAGGATCGTTCCCGCGTGCTTCTCCAGCATCTGCGGGATCACTTCGCGGCAGGTCAGGAAGACGCTTCGCAGATTCACCGAAAGCACCCGGTCCCATTCCGAAGCGGCCATATCCTGCAATAGCCCGTACCAGTCGATCCCGGCGTTATTTACGAGAATATCCACCGTTCCGAACCGTTCCCGCGCCCGCTGGAAGGTATCCCTGACAAAAGTCTCCTCCGCGATATCGCCGATATAGATTTCGCTGGGAGTCCCTGACCCTTCCAGCTCTTTTTTAAGAGAAAACAGAGCGTCCCCGGAGCGAAATCCGGCTGCGGAGATGCGCATTCCGCCCTCCCGGGCAAAGGCTTTCACGGTCTCTCTCCCGATCCCGCCGGAAGCCCCGGTGATAAAAATATGCTTCATTTCACAAGTAGACCTTTCTCCCTGATATAGTCTTTGGTTTACTCTGCATTTTACAACAGTTGCCATTTATCGGCAAGTCGTGTACAATAGTATCAGCAATCAGGGAGGAAAAATCATGGATCAGCGTTTGCTACTCATCTACAATCCATTTGCCGGGACGGGGAGCTTTAAGGAGCGCCTCGGCGATGTCGTCGATATTTTCGTGAAAGGAGGGTTCGCGGTGGAGGTTTATCCGACGCAGAGTCCCGGGGATGGCGCGAGGAAAGCCGCCGCGCCGGGAATCCTTCCGGATATTATCGTGGCGGCCGGCGGCGACGGCACCCTTGATGAGGTCGTTACCGGCATTCTGAAAAGCGGAAATCATATCCCGCTCGGCTATATCCCGGTGGGCTCGACCAACGATTTTGCGGCGACGCTCGGCCTTTCGGGCAACATTATTGAAGCTGCCGGCGATATTCTTGGCGGTGAGGAGCGTTTTATAGACATCGGTCTTTTCAACAACCGGTTTTTCGTTTATGTTGCGGCCTTCGGCGCGTTCACGGAGGTTTCCTACGGAACGAACCAGAGCATGAAGAATTTTTTCGGGCATTCCGCATATCTTTTTGAAGGACTCCGGCATATCGGGGATATCAAGAGCTATGCAATGGAGGTTACCATCGGCAGCAGGAAAGTCTCCGGCGAATTCATTTACGGCATGGTCACCAACTCACTGTCGATCGGGGGAATGAAAAATCTTACCGGAAAAAATATCCTCCTTGATGACGGCCTTTTTGAGATTACGCTGATCCGAAGGCCCAAGAATCCGATTGAGCTGCAGGAAATCGCCGGCTCCCTGATTCTCGGCAACGCGGAGTCGCGCCTTGTGGAGACCTTCCGCGCACCGTCCGTCAGCATCTCCGCGGAAAAAGAGGTTGCCTGGACGCTGGACGGAGAATACGGCGGGAGCTTTAAAGAAGCCCGGCTCGTTAACATGAGCCGTTCCATTGGACTTTTGCTTGACGAGGAACGCGGTCAAAAGGAGGTTCTTCAGACGGGAAAATAAGAAGGAGAACGGATTTGTTAAAAAAACACAAAAAAATCTCTTCCTTTTTTTGCAATTTTACTATATAATATAACAAAGCGTCCGGGTCGGGGGCTGCGGAATCCTTTCGCAGATCCGACGGCCAGGCAATTTTATAAGGAGGACACCGAATATGTTGGTATCTGCGAAGGAAATGGTAGCAAAGGCGAGAGCCGGTCAGTATGCGATCGGAGCTTTCAACCTCAACAACCTGGAGTGGACGAAATCGGTCCTGAAGGCTGCCCAGGAGATGAATTCTCCGGTCATCGTTCAGGTTTCCGAAGGCGCCGGAAAGTATATGGCAGGCTTCAAGAACGTTGCGGACATCGTGAACAACGTCATCGCCAGCCAGGGCATCACGGTTCCGGTCGCTCTGCATCTGGATCACGGCACCTATGAAGGCTGCAAGAAGTGCATCGATGCCGGATTCTCCTCGATCATGTTTGACGGCTCCGCGCTTCCGTTCGAAGAGAACGTCGCGAAGACCAAAGAGCTGGTCGCGATCTGCGAGGAGAAGGGCATGTCCATCGAAGCCGAAGTCGGCGCGATCGGCGGCGAGGAAGACGGCGTTGTCGGTATGGGCGAGTGCGCGGATCCCGAAGAGTGCAAGAAGATCGCTGATCTCGGCGTGACCATGCTGGCCGCCGGCATCGGCAACATCCACGGCGTATATCCGGAAGGCTGGCCGGGACTTCGTTTTGACGTTCTGACCGCGATCACCGAGAAGGTCGGTGATATGCCGCTCGTTCTGCACGGCGGATCCGGCATCCCGGATGCGATGGTTCAGGAAGCCATCCGCATGGGCGTCTCCAAGGTCAACGTCAACACCGAGTGCCAGATCGCTTTCGCGAAGGCGACCCGTGAGTATATTATGGCCGGCAAGGATCAGCAGGGCAAGGGATTCGACCCGAGAAAACTTCTCGCTCCGGGCGCCGCGGCGATCGTTGACATGGTCAAGTATAAGATCGGCGTCTTCGGGTCCAAGGACAAGGCCTGATAAAAGCTACTGTTCACTCCGGCCACAGTGTCGAAGGCATTCCGCAATATATCGCCTTTCGGGCGATGGCGGAATGCCAATCCGTGATGGATGATCGTGCTGTGGTTTATTCTTGGGCTGCCTTGCGGGAAACAGCTTGCATCGGCAGCCGGTTTCGTGGTAAAGTAAACCGTCGGCAGCGGCTCGGTTCGCTGAGTCACCAATACGGCCGATAGTTGTTTACGAGAGAACGTTGACAGCGGGGGCGGGGTACGGTGTACCATGCTCCCGCTGCAATTTCGAAACGACGGAAAGGAAAGCATGAGCGAAACAGCCAGGACCATCGCCGATTTTTTTGGCGAGGATGTCTTTAACGATCAGGCGATGCAGCAGCGGCTGCCGAGAAAAGCCTACGCAGCACTGAAACGTACCATCGAGGAGGGCAAGGAGCTCGATCTTGAGACTGCGGACGTGATTGCCCACGAGATGAAGGAGTGGGCACTCGAGCGCGGCGCCACGCATTATACGCACTGGTTCCAGCCGCTGACTGGAACAACGGCCGAAAAGCATGATTCCTTTATCACCGCGCCCCTTTCGAGCGGGCGGGTTCTTCTGTCGCTTTCCGGAAAGGAGCTTGTCCGCGGCGAGCCGGATGCCTCGTCCTTCCCGTCGGGAGGGCTTCGCGCCACCTTCGAGGCGAGAGGCTATACCCTCTGGGACTGCACCTCGCCGGCCTTTGTCCGGCACGACGAGGGCGGGGCAACTCTCTGCATCCCCACGGCCTTCTGCTCCTATACGGGCGAGGCGCTCGATCAGAAGACTCCGCTGCTTCGGTCGATGGAGGCACTGAACGTACAGGCGCTTCGCCTTCTCCGTCTCTTCGGCAACACTACGTCAAAACGGGTCTTTCCGTCCGTGGGTGCCGAGCAGGAATACTTCATCATTGACCGCCAGAAATACCTTCAGCGCCAGGATCTTGTGTTTACGGGACGCACCCTCTTCGGCGCGATGCCGCCGAAGGGCCAGGAACTGGACGATCATTATTTCGGCACGCTTCGCCCCCGGATTGCCGCGTACATGAAAGATGTCAACACGGAGCTCTGGAAGCTCGGCGTCCCCGCGAAGACACAGCATAATGAGGTCGCGCCCGCGCAGCATGAGCTGGCTGCAATTTATGAGAAGGCGAATGTCGCCGCGGATCATAATCAGGTGATCATGCAGACCCTAAAGCGCGTGGCCACGCGCCACGGCCTCCGCTGCCTGCTCCACGAAAAGCCGTTTGCCGGCTTGAGCGGGTCCGGCAAGCACAACAACTGGTCGCTGACGACGGACGACGGCATTAATCTTCTGGATCCCGGCCGCACGCCCCATGACAACATCCAGTTCCTTCTGATTCTTGTCTGCATTCTTCGGGCCGTCGACCGCCACGCGGAGCTTCTGCGCGAATCCGCCGCCGATGTCGGAAACGAGACGCGACTGGGCGGGAACGAGGCTCCGCCGCAGATCATCTCGGTCTTTCTCGGCGAACAGCTTGGGGACGTGCTCACGCAGCTAGTCTCCACCGGCAGCGCCACGAGCTCTAAAACAGCCGGGCTGCTGTATACGGGTGTCACAGCGATGGGAAATGTGAACCGGGACGATACGGACCGCAATCGCACATCTCCTTTTGCCTTCACCGGCAATAAATTCGAGTTCCGCATGGTGGGCAGCCGCGATTCCATCGGCGGCGCCAACACGGTGCTCAACACGATCACGGCGGAGTCCTTCCGCGATGCCTGCGATCGTCTGGAAAAGGTTCCCGAAGGCAAATTCACGGAGGCGGTTCATGACCTCATCAAGGAATATGCCGCAGCGCATTTCCGGATCGTCTTTAACGGCAATGCCTATTCGCCGGAGTGGACGGAGGAGGCGAAACGCCGGGGGCTTCCGAATCTTGTCTCCATGGTGGACGCGATCCCTCATCTGACCTCCGAGAAGTCCGAGAAGCTGTTCCGGGATTTTCATGTCTTTTCGCACATTGAGCTTGTCTCACGTGCGGAGGTCAAGTATGAGCTGTATACCAATACGATGCATATTGAGGCGAAGACCATGCTGGCCATGGCGGAGGGACAGTTTGTCCCGGCGATGATCCGCGCGGCTAGAGGACTGGGAGATTCCATCGCCTCGGTCGAAGCCTGCGGACTCCGGGCAACGGTGCAGCGCGAGCTTCTGGAAAGACTCCAGGGGTACATCGAGGCCGCATTTGCCGCAAAAAAAGAGCTGAAGGACATCGTCACGCGGACGGAAGGCCTGTCGGACGGACAGGAAAAAGCCAGAGCGTACCGGGAAAATGTCGTTCCGGCGATGGAACGCCTGCGCGCCCCCGTTGATGCCGCGGAACTGATTATTGATCCGCGGGAATGGCCGGTTCCTACCTACGCGGATCTGCTGTTTGAAGTATAAGCTGAGGACTCCGGAGCGCGCGGCGGGAAAGAAGCCGCAACAGGAGTTCGTTGACCCCGTCAGCATCACCATCATAAAATTGTTAAAAATGTGTTAAAAAGCTTCACAAGTTTGTAAAAATGTTGTATAAAGGATAGCAGAGCGGTTACCTGTCTTCTGCGTACTAAACAGTGAGGTGGAGATATGATCTCGAATCTGGTGCTTCAGGATACGCTTAATGGCATTAAGGGCATTACAAAATGTGAACTCGCGATCGTTGACTTGGAAGGCAAGGTAGTGGCTTCGACGGCGGAAATGGATTTTCTGAGGGCGGACATTATCAGTTTTGTCGGCTCTTCCGCAGATTCCCAGGAAATACGCGGAAGCATGTATTTCAAGGTTTATGACGATTATCAGGTCGAGTATGTCGTCATCGTTTCCGGCGACGAGGACATGTCCATGATCGGCAAGCTGGCCGCGTTTCAGATCCAGAATCTCCTCGTGGCTTACAAGGAGCATTTCGATAAGGATAATTTCATCAAGAACCTGCTTCTTGATAATCTCCTGCTTGTCGACGTCAACAATCGCGCGATGAAGCTTCATATTTCGACAAATGTCCGTCGGGTCGTTTTTATTCTTGAGTCGGATCAGATCAAGGATTACAGCTCTCTGGAGATCGTTAAAAACCTGTTTTCGTCCACGAAAAATGATTTCATCACGGCGGTGGATGAGAACAGCATTATTGTCATTAAGGAGCTGAAGGATGAGACGGGCGAGGAGATGAAGGCGATCGCGAGATCAATCATCGACAGCCTGACCAATGAGGAAGCCGATGGCGGGCAGTCCTACCGCGTTGCTTACGGCAACCCGGTGAGCGAGATCCGCGACGTTTCCAGGTCGTACAAGGAGGCACGTATGGCCCTGGATGTCGGGAAAATCTTCTTCGATGACCAGGATGTGATCGCCTACAGCCAGCTCGGCATCGGCCGCCTGATCTACCAGCTTCCGATTCCGCTCTGCAAGATGTTCATCCGGGAGATCTTCACGGAGAAGTCCCCGGACGATTTCGATGAGGAAACACTGACCACCATCAACAAGTTCTTCGAGAACAGCCTGAACGTCTCGGAGACCTCTCGCCAGCTATACATCCACCGCAACACGCTCGTCTACCGTCTCGATAAGCTTCAGAAGAGCACGGGACTCGATCTTCGCGTCTTCGATGATGCGATCACCTTCAAGATCGCGCTGATGGTCGTGCGGTATATGAAGTATATGGAAACGCTGGCTTGATTAAAGGAGGAAACGTATGATCGATCTTGACCGCGTGAGCAAGTCCTATGAACGCGGCCGTCCGGCAGTGCAGGAGATCTCGCTCCATGTGGACAAGGGGGAATTTGTATTCGTCGTAGGGCCAAGCGGCTCCGGCAAGTCCACGCTCGTGAAGCTTCTGCTTCGCGAACTGGAGCCCACGAAGGGGATCCTGACGGTCAACGGCTATGTGCTCAACACCATGAAGCGGAAGACTATTCCCTATTATCGCCGCGGAATCGGCGTGGTGTTTCAGGATTTCCAGCTCCTTCCGGACAGGACCGTCTATGAAAATGTCGCCTTCGCCCAGCATGTGGTGGGGACATCGGGACGTCTCATTAAGCGAAATGTACCGGAGGCTCTCCGGCTTGTCGGCCTGGCCGGCAAGTACCGAAGCCTTCCCAGGCAGCTCTCCGGCGGCGAACAGCAGCGCGTTGCGATCGCCCGCGCCATCGTCAACCGCCCCAGCATCCTTCTGGCCGACGAGCCGACCGGAAACCTTGACCCGAAGAACTCCTATGAGATCATGAAGCTTTTCGAGGAGATCAACGAGCGCGGGACGACGGTTTTGGTCGTCACGCATAACCGTGAGCTGGTGGATCAATTCCATAAGCGTGTCATTACGATGCGGAGCGGCGTCATCGCCCTGGATGAGGAGGAAGGAGTGTATCATTATGATTAATGGCTTCTTCTACAATATCCGCCAGGGCCTGAAGAATATCTGGAGAAACCGGATGTTCTCGATCGCGTCCATTTCCACGATGGCGGCCTGTATCTTTATCTTCGGAATTTTTTTCTCGATCCTGATGAATGTCAATTCCATGGTTCGGACGCTGGAGGAGGAGGTGGGCGTCACCGTCCTTTTTGACGAGGGAACCTCCGAGGCGCGGATCCAAAAGATCGGCGAGACGATCAGGACCAATGAGCACGTCGTGGATATCAAGTATACCTCGGCCGACGAGGCCTGGGAGAATTTCAAGAAGGAATATTTCGCGGATCATCCGGAGTATGCGGACAGCTTTTCCGAGGATAATCCGCTGGCCAATTCCGCAAGCTACACGGTGCATGTGGATCAGGTGGAGAATCAGGCGGCGGTCGTAAGCTTCATTGAGCGTATAAAAAATGTACGCCAGGTGAACCATTCGGATCAGGCGGTGAAGACGCTCATGAACTTCAATTCGCTGCTCACGGTCATTTCGATGGTCATCATCATTATTCTTCTGGTCATTGCCATTTTCCTGATCTCCAATACGGTCAGTGTGGGCATCAACGTCCGCCGTCCGGAGATCAAGATCATGAAGCTCATCGGCGCTACCGACAGCTTCGTTAGGGCGCCATTTGTCGTGGAAGGTGTGGTGATCGGTCTGGTCGGCGCGGCGATCCCGCTGTGCATCCTGTTTTTCACCTATGACAAGCTGATCAGCATCCTGCTGAACCATTTTGGCGTGCTGAACAATCTTGCCTCTTCGCTTCCCAAAGTCAACCAGGTTTTCTCGGGCCTTCTGCCCATCGGGCTTGTGCTCGGGCTGGGCATCGGTCTCGTCGGATCCGTTTTGACGATCCGGAGGCATCTGAAGGTATGATCCATAAAGCGATTCGGTCGTCCGACGGCTCCCGGCGGTGGCCGGGTCGCTTTTTTAATAAACGGGCATACAGAGCTTGCGCTTTGTGGCGTTCACCCGGCAGCCGCGCCGCGGGA
>CACZBB010000016.1 GCA_902779245.1 uncultured Lachnospiraceae bacterium
GTTCATACACAGGCTGATTTATGTCACTGGCCCGTGCCAAACAGCGACGCGCAGCTAGTCCTTTAGGGCGAGTGTTTGGCACGGGAGTGACTTGTAACTCAAAGACGTCCATTCCTAAACAGGGAATTCAAAAAAAATTGACACACAAACACGATGATGCCGGCACAAGAAGCGCGGAATTCCTTATCAAAGCTCCCTTGACCTCGGCATCAATATTTTTCACGAGGAGTAAAAAAATGTCCGACAAGAAAGTTACCCTGGCGCACGGCGCCGGCGGCCGCCAGACCAGCGAGCTGATTCACAGTGTTTTTCAGAAGCATTTTGCAAATCCGCAGTTTACGGCAGACGACGCTGCCATGCTCACCCTCCCCACCGAAAAAGTCGCCATGACCACCGACGGCTTCATTGTCTCGCCCTACCGCTTCCCCGGCGGCAACATCGGCAAGCTCTCCATCTGCGGCACGGTCAACGACCTCGCCTGCATGGGCGCGAAGCCCCTCTACCTCACCTGCTCCTTCATCATCGAGGAGGGCTTCCCCCTGGACGATCTTGAGGAGATCGCGGCCGCCATGGAAAAGACCGCCGCGGAGGCCGGCGTCCGGATCGTCGCCGGCGACACCAAGGTGGCCGGCAAGGGTCAGGCGGATCACGTCTTCATCACGACCACCGGCATCGGCGCCCTCACCGAAGGCGTCAGCCTCTCCGGCGCCTACGCCAGGCCCGGCGACAAGGTCATCGTCACCGGCGACGTCGGCCGTCATGGCTGCACCATTCTCCTCGCCCGCGAGGAGCTCGGCATCGATGCCTCCGTCAGCAGCGACTGCGCGCCGCTTTGGGGGCTCGTTGAGGCCATGCTTGACGCGACCCACGACATCCACGTCATCCGCGACGCGACACGCGGCGGCGTCGGCACCGTCCTCTACGAAATTGCCGCGCAGAGCAATGTCGGCGTGGCCATTGATCAGCCCGCCGTCCCCGTCGAGGATGCCGTCCGCGGCGTCTGCGGGCTGCTCGGCCTTGATCCCCTGTATCTGGCAAATGAAGGCACGATGGTGGTGGTGGCTCCGGCAAAGTCCGCCGACACGCTTCTCGAAGCCCTGCACGGCCAGCCCTACGGCCAAAAGGCCGCGATCATCGGCGAGATCACCGCGGCAAATGCCGGGAAGGTCGTCCTGACGACGGAGCTTGGCACCAAGACCCTCCTTCCACAGCCCGGCGGCGAGCTTCTGCCGAGAATCTGCTAAACCACATTCGTATACTTGTGATTCCTGGACGCAGGCAGCCAAGGAAGCGGCCTGCGTCCGTATATGCCCAAGGAGTTTTCTATGAAAACAAGTCAGCAGCTCCGCGAGGAGCTTTCCTCCATCGACCGGCGGCCGTATCCCGCCTATAAGTCTCTGGCGGGCGAGTATCGCTTCCCCGGCTACATCCTCAGCATCGATCACGTTCAGGGCGACCCCTTCGCCGCGCCCTCCCATCTTCACGTCCGTCTCGGACACGACACCTGCGGCTTCCCGGCCGCCTATTATCAGAACGAGCCCGCCCGGACCGCCCTGGAGGATTACCTCCTCCGGCGCTTTTGCGACGAAGTCCGGCAGTATTCCTTCCGCGCCCACGGCTCCGGCAAGAGCGGACTGATCTCCGTCAGCAGCCCGGGCCAGGAAATCCTGAAGCGCAGCTCCCTGGAGATCACCAGCCGCGAGATCATCGCCCGCTTTCACGTCGGCTTCCCGGCAAATGGCCGCACCATTAACGCGGGGGAGCTTGAGAAGATCCTGTTTGATTTCCTCCCCAGGGCCGTCCCCCACGCATTTCTCGGCAAATACCAGGATGCCGCTAAGCTTCAGGCACAGATTTTCCTCATGGAAGACCAGGCGTTCCTCCGGGAATATCTCGAGAGGAACGGCTACGCGGCATTTGTCAAAGACGGTTCGGTGCTTCCCAGAGAAAGCGGCATTTCCGACCGTCCGATGGCCGGTGCCGTGCCTTTTAAATCACCGGATTCGCTAAAAATCGAAATTACTCTGCCACATAAAGGACCGATCACCGGCATGGGCTTAAAACGCGGCGTCACGCTCATCGTCGGCGGAGGCTACCACGGAAAATCCACGCTCCTCGATGCCCTGCAGATGGCGGTTTATCCGCACATCGCCGGGGACGGGCGGGAGTATGTGGTCACCGACCCCTCCGCCGTCAAGCTCCGCTCCGAGGACGGGCGGTTTGTCCGGGACGTCGACGTCTCCATGTTCATCCGCGGACTTCCCAGCGGAAAGGATACGACCCGGTTCAGCACCCTGGATGCCAGCGGAAGCACCTCGCAGGCCGCGGGCATCATCGAGGCCATCGAAGCCGGAAGCACGACCTTCCTCATGGACGAGGATACCTCCGCCACGAACTTCATGGTCCGCGATGCCTTCATGCAGCGGGTCATCGCCCGCGAAAAAGAACCCATCACGCCTTTCCTTGAACGCGCCAGAGAGCTTTATGAAAATGCGGGGATCTCCACGATCCTGGTCGCGGGAAGCTCCGGGGCTTTTTTCCACATTGCCGACACCGTCATCCAGATGGACAGCTATGTTCCGGTGGATATCACCGCGAAGGCAAAAGCCCTCTGTCCCGAATTCCCGCTGTATACGGGAACCTTCCACACCGTGATCCCGGGAACCACGCAGGAAAGCGCCGTCTCCGCTCCGGCTCTCCCGGAAGCCGCGCACGGCCAAAGTCAGCCGGCTTCCTCGCGCGGCTCCGTGAATCTAAAAACCTCCCGTCAGCCGGCGGAGGACTCTTCACAGCGTACCAGGGTCTCCCGCCCGCCGGCGGAAGGCTCTTCTTTCGCCCCGGACAAACCTTCGCCCTTTGCGCTTCCCTCTAACCGGCGCGTCATGACGAAGGACGGCGCGGTTCACATCCAGAAAAATTACTACGGCCGCTCGACCGGCCGGCCCGAGCCGCTCAAAATCCGCGTAAACGGCACAGACGGTTTCTCCCTCGGCCGCCAGGATATTGATCTCCGATACGTGGAGCAGATCACCGACGCGGAGCAGATGGAGGCACTGGCACAGCTTTTAAAATATACCGTGGAAAGGCTCGTCGACGGGAAGCGCACGGTAAAGGACTGCGCCGACACGCTCTGGCAGCTTCTAAGCACCAAGGGCTTCGCCGCCCTCTCCGACCGCGGCGAGACCAGCGCCGGCCTCGCCCTGCCCCGCTATCAGGAGATCCTCAGCTGCCTCAACCGCTACCGCAGAGACTAATCCTTCATGCCGCGGCATCGCATATCCGGCGGCGTCAAAGACAGGGGGCTATCCGCCCGCACGCAAGGGTGCGGGCGGATAGCCCCCTTTTCATCTCTCAATAATCTCCGTTCGTTTTCTCGAGCTCGTCATAATCTGCGCCCGGTCCCCAGGGATCGTCGGTCGCGACAAACCGGCCCGGATGCTGGTTGCTCTGGTATACGTGGTCGAACTGGTTGCTGACCTCCACGACCCTCGGTTCCCCATAGCCGGGATTTTTCGTATAGTAGGTATTCACGCCCCGGATAACCTCCGACCAGCGGTTGTTCACCCGGTGCATCGTATCCGATGTATTTTTCTGCGTCTCACGCATCAGATTGGTCGTGTAGTCATTGGTCTCCTGTATGATCTTACGGCGGCGGTCCCAGGACTGCGACTGCTGCCGGTTCATTTCCCCGAGCGCGTCGTTGATCACCTGCGAATCCCGCTGTGCCAACTGGTGCAGGGCATCCTGAACGCGGGAAGCTTCCCTTTTGTGAAGCTCCGTGAACTCAACGGTGGCGCGGATCTTATCGTGATACGCGGCCGCCTCGCGAAAGATCTCTTCCCGCGCGGAGGTCTCGACGATATATTGCACTGCCCAGCGAAGCTTCGGCCTGGGCGGCTGCACCTGCTGAACCGGCAAGCCTCCGAACCGCGCCGCGTACATATTGGCAAGTGCCATCGTCCGCTGCTGGCTCTGCAGCGCCATCTGGTACATCATCTGCTCGGCCTGGGGGATCGGGAGGAAACAGTAGATCACCATCACCTCCACCAGCTTATGCCAGAGGTTTCCCTGTTTGTCTCTGCAGGTCGCGTATTTCTTCACCCAGTTGCCGCCCGGGTTGATGGTGCCGCCGTTGGCCGCTGCCTGCATCATCCTCCGCATATGATCCTGCGCCCATGGATCCGGCTGATCCATACGGTTCAGGAGCCTCACATCCGAGATCAGCGGATTCTCCGTTAAGAGAACCTCGGAAAGATACTCCGCGTCCTGATAGCTCCAACCGACCATGCGCTCCGGCAGGATCATCTGCCCCTGCCGCGGCGCATTTTGAGGCGTATTGTCGATATGGGTGAAAATGCGCGTGCCCGTAAAAGTGATGAACGCGTCTTCCCCGGGAGACGTATAGCTCACCTGCATGGGCAGCGGCGAGAGGATGTTCGACTCCTGCTCGGGAGCGTTGGTCACGGTCCGCCAGCCCTCCGGCACAAAGCCCCGTACCAGCGCCTGTCCCGCGTATCTTCCCTCGGTCGTCGGAATCTCGCGGACGCCGTCCGGCTGCCGGGGACTTTTCGTCACGACGCGGGGCCGGTACTTCTGCCCGCATCTCGGGCAGAACATAAACTCGCTCTGCTCATCCCAGGGTATACTCGCGCCGCATTTCTGACAAACGAAAGTTTTCATAAAAACCTCCCTGCTGTTTTTTTCCGTCAGTCGGTGCTGTCACCGCCAAGCAGCGCCTGATAGACGTCGCGGCGGCTGAGCCCCCGATCTTTGGCGACAGCTTTCATGGCCTCTTTCCGGGGCAGCCCTTTGGCCTCATAGGCGGCGACGTGATCGGCGATGGAAAGATCGCGGAAGCTGTCCGCTTTTTCCCGCAGAAGCTCCTCATCGGAAAGTCCCTCAAGGATCAGAACAAATTCGCCCCGCGGTTCTTTTTCCGAAAAATACCCGATGGCTCCGTCGATCGTCATATGCAGGGCTTCTTCAAAGCGCTTCGTGAGCTCCCGGCAAAGGCAGATTTTCCGCCGGCCGCCGACGGTCTCGGCGAGGATTCGGAGCGTTCGCAGCAGCCGGTGCGGAGCTTCATAGAAAATGACGGTCCTTGTCTCTTTGGACAGCCTTTCCAAAACCGTCTGCTGCTCTTTTTTGTCCTGCGGAAGGAAGCCCTCATAGGCAAAGCTTCTGGCCGAAAAACCGGAGAGGGTCAGCCCGACGATAGCCGCGCAGGCACCCGGCAGAGACGTGACCGGGACGCCGGCCTCAAGGCAGAGACGGACCAGACTTTCGCCGGGATCGGAGATGGCCGGCGTTCCGGCATCCGTGACGAGCGCGATGCTCTCCCCGGCAAGGAGCCGGTCGACAAGCTCCGGGCCGCGCTCTTTTTCGTTGAACTTGTGATAACTGATGAGCGGCGTCTCAATGTTAAAATGCGAAAGCAGATGTCCGGAGGTTCTGGTGTCCTCCGCGGCAATGAGATCAACCTCTTTAAGCGTCCGCAGGACGCGCAGCGTAATATCCTCCAGATTTCCGATCGGCGTGGCGCACAGATACAGAGTTCCTGGCATTTCAACCCCTCCCGAGAGTCATACTTGTTTAGCGCGCTCCTGATTCCGGCGGCAAAACGGGTCAGGCCTCCCGCGTCTTTCCGTAGATCCTGAGGATTTCGTCCGTATAGGTTCCGTCCGTGTTATAGACAAAAAGAGGAGGCTCTACGGCAAGCTCGGGACGTCCGTTTTTCCTGGCCGTCAGCAGAAAAAGATTCGCCTGCGCTCCCTCCCGGGGATAGACCAGACAAAGACGCTTGGGCTCAAGTTTCGCCTTTTGAAGCTCCCTCAGGATCTCGGGAAGCCGGTTCGGACGGTGTACCAGAACAAACCTCCCGCCATGCGCAAGCAGGTGCGCCGCCGCGCCGGCGACATCGGCAAAAGTCAGCTCGATTTCGCTTCGGGCAAGCTCTTTTTCGTAGGAGCCCGCGCGAAGCCCGCTGCCCGCCTTTACATAGGGCGGATTGCAGGTGACCATAGAAAAGGAAGCCGCCGCGTAACGGGCAGCGGCTTCCCGGACATCTCCCTGATCGATCGATATGAGGCCTTCCAGCCCGTTGCGGGCAACGGATGCCCGGGCCAGCTCCACGGACTCCGGGAGCAGCTCAAGCCCAAAGAACGATGGCAGCTTCTGATCCGCCGGCCTTTTTTGCCCGGCCAAAGCGGCTCTTCCGTTTTCCCCGGGCCGTCCCTCTCCGGAACGCAAGGCCATCGCCCGCGCCGCCATGAGGTGCGGGACAATGCCGTTTCCGGCGCAGAGATCCATGACCCTTTCGCCCGGACGAGCTTCCTCGAACGCCGCAAGCAGCACCGCGTCCATCCCGAAGCAGAAAAGCTCCGGATTCTGATACAGATATAAACCGTTCTCAAGGTCATCCAGCCGCAGCCGGCCGGCGTCATTTAATAACCATATCCCGCCCTGATTCTCTTTGCGATCCATGCATCCGTTTTTTCCTTCTCGGTTCCCAGGCGCCGCGCACCGCCGTCAGTGTCCTTTCCTCGGCTTGACGCGGCGTTCCTTCTCCTCGTAGCCTTCCTCCATCATGTCCAGATAGTTCGGCTTCTGACGGGGCTCCTTCGGCTTCTGCGCCTTTGGCTTTCCGCCGGGTTTTTTCTTCGGCGCGCCGGCATGCGGTCCCTGGGCGCCGGGCTTTCCGCCCTTTTCCGGCTTTTCGGCATATGGATTGACCCGCTCTTCGTAAGCTCCCTTCGGGCTTCCGGAACGCGGGCGATCCGCGGCGTTCCTCTCGCCGTAACCGGACGGCTTTCGGGCATTATTCTGCGCGCGATCATTCCTCGGCCGGCGATCCGCACCCTTTGCGCGGACATTTGCCGTTTTGGAGGAGTCTCTGTGCGTATCATGAAGCGGGGTCGCAATGCTCCCGGAAACCGCAAGGAATTCCTCCTCCAGCGAGATCTCCGGCACGGCCTCCGCGCCCTCCTCCGGGGCAAGGACCTTATCATCGGTCTCTCCATCCTCCGTCCCCGGCTTTTTCTTCGCGGCATTTACCGCCTTGGCGCGCTTCGAATGCGGATCAAAGCTGATCTCCGAGACATGGTATTCCCGGATCTCGCGCTCATCGTTCCCGAGCTCCACCACGCAGCGCACGCGCTGGCGCAGGATATCCACCGAAACGACCTCGCCCTCATTGCCATCCGGCGCGGTCATCTGGTTCCCCTTCGTCGGAAGCCCTTTGCTCAGGTACGCGTAGGTGTCCGATTCGTTTTTCAGACAGCACATCAGCCGCCCGCAATTTCCGGAAATCTTCGTCGGATTTAAGGATAGATTCTGCTCCTTCGCCATCTTTATGGAGACCGGGGCGAATTCGCTCAGATACGCATGGCAGCAGAGCGGACGCCCGCAGATGCCCATGCCGCCAAGCAGCTTGGTCTCGTCACGGACTCCGACCTGCCGAAGCTCGATGCGCGTACGGAAAATGCTGGCAAGGTCTTTGACAAGCTCGCGGAAATCAATACGCCCATCGGCCGTAAAGTAAAAAAGGATCCTCGTATCGTCAAATGGACATTCCGAGCGTATGAGCTTCATGGCGAGGCCGCGCTGGGCGATCTTCTCCTTACAGACACGGTAAGCCTCTTTCTCGCGGCGGATGTTGTTTTCCTCTTTTTCAAGGTCGGCCGCATCCGCAAGACGAAGCATCTCCCGGATAGGACTCGGCGCCTGCTCGTCCGGAAGCGTCATGGGTGTTAAGACCACCGTGCCGCAGTCGATGCCCCGCGAGCTTTCGGCGATGACTCGATCCCCGTAATGCAGCTCACCCTGCGGATGGGCATAGTGAAGCTTCGTGCTGTTTCTGAATTTGATTCCGATAAATGTAACCATACTCCCTCCAAAAGGGTTTCTCTTCTTCCTGTTCCTGCCCGGCGGACGCGCAAGCAAACGGCCGTCCTCCTCTTCTTCAATTCCCGGAACGCGCGGATCCGGGCCGTCTTATCCGTATTCCTGCTCCGCGATCACGGCAAATAAAAGCTCCATCGCGAGATTCGGGCTGACATTGGCGCGAACCGCGTCACCGGCCCTTTCAATCGCGTCAAGGATCTCGCCCAGTCCCTCGTAGGAAAGGAGCGCCGCCTCCGCGCGGACTCTCGCGGCTTCTTCCGGAGTCCGCCGGAACACCGTCATCTCCGGATCGCCCGTCGCCTTGTAAACCAGAACATCACGGTACCAGAGCCGGAGGATCTCCTGGATCTCACGGACGCCGGCGCCCTCCTTAAGAAGGGCCTCGGACGCCGACGAAAGCCGGGCAAGCGAAAACTCCCGGGCATGCCCCGCCAGGCCGAGCACGGCCTCGCATCTTGAGGCAAAGGTCCCGCCCAAGGCGATCTCCTTCGCCCGTCCGACATTCCCCTGCGCGAAAGCCGCGGCGATCCCGGCTTCCTTTTTCGAGACATGATGCTCCCGGATCAGGAAATCACATACCCGGGCATCCGGCACGGAACGCACGTCAACGCGCGCGCAGCGCGAAAGGATCGTCGGGAGCAGCGCCTCCGGGCTGTTGGCAAGAAGAAGGAGGATCACGTAGGACGGCGGCTCCTCGATCGTTTTCAGCAGCGCGTTCTGAGCCTGAGGGTTCATTTTCTCCGCGTCGTCAAGGATGTATACCTTGTAGCGGCTGTCGTAGGGCTTCATGCCGACCGTACCGACGATCTGTTCGCGGACCTCCCTGACGCTGATGATATCCGGCTTCTCCCGAACCAGCTCCACGAGATCCGGCTGCGTCCCCGCGAGGATCCGGCGGCAGGACGCGCACTGCATACAAGGCTCATCGCCGCCTTCCCTGCAGAGGAGCGCCGCGGCGAAGGTCTTCGCAAGAAAATGCTTGCCGCTGCCTTCTTCTCCCGCAAAAAGCCATGCGTGAGAGACCCGGCCCCTCCGAAGGGCATTCTTCAGCGCCGCCACCACATCCGCATGTCCGACTACCCCCTGAAAGCCCTTCTCGTTCATGGCACCTCGATTCCTGTATAAGGCAAACGGCCGGACCTCCCGTTCGGACCCGGTCACGGCGTGCCGTCATTCCCTACAGCTCCGCCCTTACCCTCTCGCGGACCGCCTTCAGAAAGTCTTCGATCCGGCCGTCATTGGCATATGCTTCCGTGATGCCGGCCTCGCGGATCTTTTCCCCGGCATAATCCTCGCCGTCCGCAAGGAATCTCCGGCAAAGCTCGCGATAGTTCGGCTTCTCCTGTTTTTTCTCGCGCTCCAGCGACCGCTCCAGAAGATGCTCCTCCGTAGAGGTGATGAAAATCGGGAACACGCGGTTCTGCCCATAATAATCCCGGATCTTCCGATACGATTCGAGCGTCCCGATAACGACATAATTCTCCGCGGGAAGCAGTCCCTCGTCCGCCGTCAGGTACGTCCACGGGCCGGCGATGGTCTCGTAGGTCCGCTCCTCGATCACCTTCCCTGAGCGGCGAAGCTCCTCCAGCCGCCCGTTATCGATATAGTGATAGGTCTCTCCCTCAACCTCTCCGGCGCGGATCGGACGCGTCGTATAAAGAACCAGACGGCGAAGCCCCAGAGAGGCATCCGCCAAAAGCGCCTGATACAGCTGATCCTTTCCGGTTGCTGACCGTCCCAGAATAAAAAAAATCTTCCCCATAATGTTTCCATTGTACCGACATTTGCCCAAAAAATCAAGCCGCCGGACTTTTTTCGTATAAAACGCGGTTATCGTTGGTTACTGTTCGTGCCGCGCCTGATAAGACCCGCGTCCGGGGCGCGGCGTTCCGGCTTTATCCGTTGTCTTCCGTCCGCTCCCGCAGCGAGGCAAAAGCCTCCATATAACCGATCACCCGGTTTCGGCAGGCAGCATCCAGACGGTTGTAGCATGAAATGAGCCGGCCGATCTCCGTATCCTTTTTGATCATATAATAGTCCTGCGTCTGGCTCCGCGAGCCCGCGGCATCGATTCCCGAAAGCAGCCATTCCGGCTCCACGTCAAGCGCTTCGCAGATCAGCATAATCTTATCAGAGGATGGATTCGTTTTTTTCTTTTTCCACTCGCTGATCGTGCTCTGCAGGATCCCCGTCTTCTCAGAGAAAGCCTTCTGCGTCATGCCCATCTGCTGAATTCTCTCAAACACTCTTTCACTGATCGTCATTCCCCTAACCTCAATTCAACAAAACATTCGCAACTTCAATTACATGAAGAATATCACAGTTCTGAACCCCTGTCAACTCCATTTTTTCAAACAAACGTTCTTTTTTAAATTTTATGCTGCGGTTCCGGCCTCTGACGCGGCAGCCGCCGGCATTTTTCCCGTGGCGGAAGCGGCCGGGTTATGTTAAACTGTAAGCATGCATCTCCCGCGGGAGATCTCACATAAAAAAGGATTGGCTGGAGGCGCTATGATTCTTCGGATTCCGGATTATTTTGAAGATTTTCACTGTCTCGGCGAGGCGTGCCCGGATACCTGCTGTATCGGCTGGGAGCTGGAGATCGACGAGGCGACCTATGACTATTACCGCTCCGTCCCCGGAGCGTTTGGAAGACGGCTTCGCGCAGCCATGGCCGATGCCGCAAAGGACGGGGAAGCCGCGCGAACCTTCTGTCTGAAGGTCGACGGCCGCTGCCCGTTTTTAAACCGCCAAAACCTCTGCGAGATCGTGCTTGAGCTCGGCCCCGAGGCGCTTCCGGAGGTCTGCACCGAGTATCCGCGGCGGACATTTTCCTTCGGCCCGTACATAACGCGAAGCCTGACGCTCTCCTGCCCCGAGGTGGCACGGATGCTTCTTACCAGTGAGCCTCCCGTGCATTTTCCGGAGGTCGATCTTTCCGAGCGGGTCCTGGCCGATACGGAGATCACGGTCAAGGGCGACGGTTCCCCGGAGCCGGCCGCGGCCGAGGACGCCTCGGATGATCCCTCGGACGCACCCGGGGAGGATGCGGAGGGGCTGCCGGCCGATTTTACGGCAAAGGTTCGCGACCGGGCGATCGGGCTCCTTGAGGATCGCGGCCGGGCATTTGCCGACCGGCTTGGCCGCTTCCTCCGGTACGCAGAAGCCGTTCAGCAAGGCATCGACGCCGGGCTGCGGACAGACGGGCAGCTCTTTTCTATGGAAGAAACAGGCTTTGAACGCTGCGGAGATACCGCGGAAAAACCGCAAAAGGAAAGCCCGGAAGATCTCCGGGCGGCATTTGCCAAAAGACTTGAACTCCTTGAGAAGCTGGAGGACATCAGCCCTCGCTGGGAAAAAGAACGGGCGGCGCTTTCCGCCATGGCCGGCGCGCCGCCGTTTCCGGAATTCTATGATGATGTGCGGGCAGAGCATCTGATGACCTATTACACCGACCGCTACTTTCCGCTTGCCTGGTATGACGGCGATCTTCTCGGAAAGGCCCGCTTTGCCGTGTTCTCCCTCCTCGTGCAGATGGATCTTTTGACGCTGCGCGCGCGAAAACGGGGCGAAAAGCCCGGCGCGCAGGACTGGATCGAGGTTGTGAGTCTCTACTCCGCGGAGGTTGAAAATTCCGAATACAACACAGAGCTGCTGCTCGAAGCGCTGGGCCAAAGCTTATAGCTCCGGAGCTTTGGCCGTAGAGCCTCGGATGATCAGCTGCGGCCGGATCTGCACGAGCGCGATCGGCACGTGGTCGCAGAGCTCGCTCAGAACCGTCATGGCCAGCATGCCGATATTTTTCCGGTTCTGGCGGATCGTCGTAAGCGGCGGCTCCGTGATCGAGGCCAGCGGAATATCGTCAAATCCGATCACGCTCACGTCCTCCGGCACCCGGCGGCCGCAGCGCACACACTCATCGATAACATTTGCCGCGATAATATCGTTCGCGCAGACAATGGCCGTGGCATTCTTCTCAAAAGCCGGGGCCAGATGGTTGCGGACCTCCGGCGTCAGGTAATCGCCGAACAAAATCATCTCGTTATGAACCTTCAGCCCCTGCGCCTCCATCGCCCGCTCGAAGGCGTCGAGACGATCCTGGGAGACACGCGAATGCGCCTCGCCGCAGAAAAACGCGATGCGGCGGTGGTGAAGCATCACGAGATGCTGAATCGCATACTCCATGCTCTCTGTATTTTCCGTGCCGATGCAGGCGACATGGGGGTTTTCGCTCACAAAATTGTCCAGAAGAACCGTGGGCATCTGCGAGGTCTGGAACTGCGTGGTCCAGGGATCCCGCAGCGTAAAGCCCAGGCAGAAGGCTCCGGAAAAACCGTGCTTTAGAAGGTAGGTATCGTACTTTTCGTTGACCATCAGATCCCGGGTGACGTCCACGACCTCCACGTTCCAGTCGCGGTTCATCGCCGCCTGACGGAAGCCGAGCAGGATATTATATCCGAAATCCTTCTGCGTCCCGTACGCCATATTCTTAATCAGCACCGCCAGCTTTCGGTTGATTTTTTTTCGGGAACTCTTTGTGGTATAGCCCATCTCCACGGCCTTTTCAAGAACCGCCTGGCGAAGCTCCGCACTGATGTCGGTTGCGTCATTCAAGGCTTTTGATACTGTGCTGGTCGAAATGTTCAATGAATCGGCAATATTCTTGATCGTTACCATAGCCCCTCCTTCTGCAAACCGTGAAAAAATGATGATGTCCGGGTCAAAGACCCCGATACCTATACCTCCGCGCCGCGCGTTTTCGCAATTCTCAAAAAAAGACGAAAAAAATGCTTAAATATTTCGAAATATTGCGAAATTCCATTTTGTCTTAATGTTGTTATTATACTTCCTATTTTCGAAAAATGCAAGGATCTCCTGAAAATTCATGAGAATTTTTTTCCACACCGCCCTCCGCGGCCGTTTTTTCCGGTTTTTTTGGGCTGTATGCAATTTTCCTCTTTTCATCCGGGCGATTTTGGTGTTAAATAGAAAGGATGTAAGTGTTTTTTTACCGCGAACGCGGAAAAAGGAGGTCTTATGCCACAGAGAACGGATATCCACAAAGTCCTAATCATCGGCTCCGGCCCGATCGTGATCGGCCAGGCCTGCGAGTTCGACTATTCCGGCACCCAGGCCTGCAAAGCTCTCCGGAGCCTCGGCTACGAAATCGTTCTTGTCAATTCCAATCCGGCGACGATCATGACGGATCCGGAGATGGCAGACGTTACCTACATTGAGCCGCTCAACGTCGAGAGGCTTGAGCAGATCATTGCGAAAGAGCGGCCGGATGCCTTACTGCCAAATCTCGGCGGGCAGTCCGGCCTTAATCTGGCCTCCGAACTCTACAAGGAAGGCGTGTTAGACAAATACAACGTGAAGGTCATCGGCGTTCAGGTGGATGCCATCGAGCGCGGCGAGGACCGCATCGAATTCAAGAAGACCATGAATGCCCTCGGCATCGGAATGGCCCGGAGCGAGGTCGCCTACAGCGTTGAGGAAGGCCTCCGCATCGCCGACGAGCTCGGCTATCCGGTCGTCCTTCGCCCGGCCTACACGATGGGCGGCGCCGGCGGCGGACTGGTATATAATAAGGAAGAATTCCGTATCGTCATGGAGCGCGGCCTGCAGGCGTCGCTCGTCCACCAGGTTCTCGTCGAGGAGTCGGTCCTCGGCTGGGAGGAGCTGGAGCTTGAGGTCGTCCGCGACAAGGATAACAACATGATCACGGTCTGCTTCATCGAGAACGTCGATCCCCTCGGCGTCCACACCGGCGATTCCTTCTGCACCGCCCCGATGCTGACGATCTCCGAAGACCTGCAGAAGGAGCTTCAGCGGCAGGCTTACAAGATCGTCGAGCACATCGGCGTCATCGGCGGTACGAATGTGCAGTTTGCTCACGACCCGGTCTCCGACCGCGTCATCGTGATCGAGATCAATCCGCGCACCTCGCGCTCCTCGGCCCTGGCCTCCAAGGCGACGGGCTTCCCGATCGCGCTGGTCTCCGCGAAGCTCGCCACCGGTCTCACCCTCGCCGAAATTCCCTGCGGCAAATGCGGGACGCTCGATAAGTACGTCCCGGGCGGCGACTACGTCGTTGTCAAATTCGCGCGCTGGGCATTTGAAAAGTTCAAGGGCGTCGAAGACAAGCTCGGTACGCAGATGCGCGCCGTCGGCGAGGTCATGAGCATCGGCAAGAACTACAAGGAAGCTCTTCAGAAGGCCATCCGCTCCCTGGAAAAAGGCCGCTACGGCCTCGGCCATGTGAAGGATTTCGACCAGCTCTCCAAAGCCGAGCTGCTTCGCCGCCTCGGCACCGCCTCCAGCGAGCGCCATTTCCTGATGTACGAAGCGCTCCGGAAGGGCGCGACGGTGGACGAGATCTTCGCGGCCACGCAGGTCAAGCACTGGTTCATCGGGCAGATGAAGGAGCTTGTGGAAGAGGAAGAAGCCCTCGTCGGCGCGGTGAAGGCGCAGGGCTTTGACAAGGGCGTCACCGACGGCATGCTCAAAAAGGCGAAAGAGGACGGCTTCTCCGACAAGTATCTCTCCGAGATCCTTCGTGTCCCCGAAGATCAGATCCGCAACCGCCGCGAGGCTCTCGGCGTCACCGAGACCTGGGACGGCGTGCATGTGTTCGGCACCGAGAACAGCAGCTACTATTATTCTACCTACAACGCTCCGGACAACAACCCGGTGAGCTTCGACCGTCCGAAGGTCATGATCCTCGGCGGCGGCCCGAACCGCATCGGCCAGGGCATCGAATTCGACTACTGCTGCGTCCACGCGGCCATATAAATAAAAAAGCTCGGCTTTGAGACGATCATCGTCAACTGCAACCCGGAGACGGTCTCCACCGACTACGACACCTCCGACAAGCTCTATTTCGAGCCGCTGACCCTTGAGGACGTGCTGGCGATCTACCGCAAGGAAAAGCCGGTCGGCGTCATCGCCCAGTTCGGCGGCCAGACACCGCTCAACCTCGCGGCCGATCTCGAAAAGAACGGCGTGAAGATCCTCGGAACCTCCCCGGCGGTCATCGACCTTGCCGAGGACCGCGACCAGTTCCGCATGGTCATGGACAAGCTCGGGATCCCGATGCCCGAATCGGGCATGGCGACCACCGTGGCGGAAGCTCAGGCGATCGCGAACAAGATCGGCTATCCGGTCATGGTCCGTCCCTCTTACGTCCTCGGC
>CACZBB010000017.1 GCA_902779245.1 uncultured Lachnospiraceae bacterium
GCCGAAGTCGTAGCGGGCTACGACAAGGTTTTCTGACGCAGACATCGGGAAAATAGACAAGCAAGATGTGCAAGTTATTTCGTGACGGTTCCTTAGCTTTTCGACGACGAAATATGGTCCGTATCAGCAGAGGATACAGCCATATTCGGCGGCTCGAAGGCTTTGTGCGGCAGCCCCTTTCAGATCACAGACATCCGGAGGTCAAACATGAGAGAAAAAGTATCGAAAGTCATGAATCTTCTCATCGGCATCATCGCCGTCGCCGTCTGGCTGACGGTGACATTCGGCCTGGAGGGACTTGGCACAAAAGGTCCGGGCGGATTCGGAAATCTCCGGTATTTCACGGTTCTTTCAAATCTGTTTCAGGCCGTTGTATCCCTCGCCTATTTGTTCGGAGGAAAGGTCCGTCTCTGGAAATACGCGTCCACGACGGCCATTGCCTTTACATTTTGCATCGCGCTTTTCTTCCTGGGGCCGACGCGCGGCTATGCTTCGGTATATTCCGGCGCTAATTTCTGGTCGCATCTGGTCGTACCGGTTCTTGCGATGGCGGATTTCCTGTTTTTTGACCGCAAAGGAACCTATACGTTGTCCGAAAGCCTGTTCGCCGTTATCCCGATGCTGCTGTACGGCCTGTTTTACGCGGGAACGATCCTCATTGGCGGCGCGGAGGGCAACGATCTTTATGGCTTTGCCAGATTCGGCCCGGGCGCTTCCGCTGTCATCGCCATAGCCCTGCTCGCCGTAAACTGGGGGCTGGCCGTGCTTTTGCGCCTGCCAAGAAGACGCCCGAAGGAGGATGGTAAGCGAAAGCCCGCGCTATGACTGCGCGTCTGTGCGCGCAGGCGCGCCCATCCGACAGCCGCACCGCGGGACTTTTAGAATAAAGCTTGCCATTCGGCGTTTCCGGGGTTATAATGCTTAATTATGCTATTTATGGTAGAAAAGGGGAGACAACCCCGGGAGGATTTGCTTTGAAAAAATACGGCGTAAATGAACTTCGGAAAATGTTCCTGGATTTCATGGAGAGCAAGGGTCATCTTATTATGAAATCTTTTTCCCTTGTCCCCCAGAACGACAAATCTCTTCTATTAATAAATGCGGGTATGGCCCCGCTCAAGCCCTATTTTACCGGCGCGGAGGTTCCGCCGAGGAAACGCGTGGCGACCTGCCAGAAGTGCATCCGCACCGGCGACCTTGAAAATGTCGGCCGCACGGCCCGTCACGGCACATTTTTTGAAATGCTCGGAAACTTTTCCTTCGGCGATTACTTCAAGCGGGAAGCCATCCACTGGACCTGGGAATTCCTGACCGAGGTCGTAGGTCTTGACCCGGAGCGCCTCTACCCGTCCGTCTACCTTGAGGACGACGAGGCCTTTGCGATTTGGCGCGACGAAATCGGCATCCCGGAAAACCGCATTTACAAGTTCGGCAAGGCCGATAACTTCTGGGAGCACGGCGCGGGTCCCTGCGGACCCTGCTCGGAGGTCTACTATGACCGCGGCGAGCGCTATATGACCGACGAGAACGATACCGAGCCGGGCAGCGAAGGCGACCGCTTCATGGAGATCTGGAACGACGTGTTCACCCAGTTCGAGAACGACGGCCACGGCAATTACGAGACCCTGAAGCAGAAGAACATCGACACCGGCATGGGCCTGGAGAGACTGGCCGTGGCGGTGCAGGACGTGGACTCCATGTTCGATATCGACACGATCCGCGAGCTCCGCGATCATGTCTGCACGCTGGCCCAAAAAACATACCACGCGGATCACAAGGCGGACGTGGACATCCGCAAGATCACGGACCATATCCGTGCCGCGACGTTCATGATCTCCGACGGCATCACCCCGACCAACGAAGGCCGCGGCTATGTGCTGCGCCGCCTGATCCGCCGCGCCGCGATGGCCGGCCGGAGGATCGGCATCGAGGGCGCTTTCCTCGCCTCGCTCGCGGAGACGGTTATTAAGACCTCCTGCGCGGGGTATCCGGAGCTCTCGGACAACCGCAGCATGATCCTCAAGGTTCTCACCGCCGAGGAGGCGACCTTTGACCGTACGCTGGACCAGGGCATCCGTATTCTGGAAACGCGCCGGAAAGAGATGGAAGCGGCCGGGACGAAGGTTCTCGCCGGACCGCAGGCCTTTGAATTGTATGATACGTACGGCTTCCCGCTGGATCTGACCGTGGAGCTTCTCGCCGAGGACGGCTACACCGTCGATGAGGAAGGCTTTAAGGCCAGTATGGAAGAGCAGCGCGTCCGCGCCCGCTCAAGCCGCAAGGTCACGAATTATTCCGGCGCGGCCCTGACCGCCTATGAGCAGCTCCCGGCCGATCTCGTTTCCGGTTTCACCGGCTATGACCGTCTTGAGGATCAGGGAACGGTCATCGCGATGACCACGGAGGTGAAATATAACGAGAAGAATGAGCTGACCGATCCCGGCGAGGTCGCGGAGACCCTGACGGAAGGCCAGAGAGGATCGATCATCACGGACGCGACGCCGTTCTACGCGACCAAGGGCGGACAGGAGGGCGATCTCGGCACGATCACCGCGGGAAACGGCATTTTCCGTGTCGAGGCGACCGAGCCGAAGCATGACAAGATCGCGCACATCGGATACGTTGAGAAGGGAAGCTTTTCCGTCGGCGAGCTGGTACACCTTGCGGTCGATCCGGCGGTGCGCCTTGCCACGGCGAAGAACCATTCCGCGACGCATCTCCTGCAGAAGGCCTTGAAGGTTGTGCTCGGCGACCATGTGGCCCAGAAAGGGTCGCTCGTCACGTCCGGCCGTCTCCGTTTCGATTTCGTGCATTTTGAGCCGATGACGGCGGAAGAGATCCGAAAAGTCGAGGAGATCGTCAACGGGAAGATCGCGGAGGAAATCCCGGTCTGCACGGAGGTCATGACCATCGACGAAGCCCGCAAGACCGGCGCGATGGCGCTGTTCGGCGAGAAATACGGCGAGAAGGTCCGCGTGGTCTCCATGGGCGATTTCTCGAAGGAATTCTGCGGCGGCACGCACGTTTCGAACACGGGCGTCATCCGTGCCTTCAAGATCGTTTCCGAATCCGGCACGGCCGCCGGCGTCCGGCGCATCGAGGCGCTGACGGGCGACGCGGTTTTCGCGTATTACCGGGATGAGGAACAGAAGCTCGCCGAGGCCTCCGCGCTCCTTAAGACCTCGCCGGCGGAGCTTTCGGATCGCATCAAAAAGCTGCTGGACGAGCTTCGCGCCGCGAAAAATGAGGTGGAGAGCCTGAAGGCAGAGGCCGCGAAGGCAGCCCTCGGCGACGCCGCGGACGGCGCGGAGAAGATCGGGGATGTGTCCCTGGTCCTTCGGAGCCTTGAAAATGTCGATATGAACGGCTTGCGTGAGCTTGGCGATTCGCTGAAGGAAAAAATGGACAACGCGGTCGTCGTGCTCGCTTCCCGGGCCAATGGCAAGGTGAACCTCATGGTCACCGCGACGGACGCGGCGCTTAAGCAGGGCGCCCACGCCGGAAATATCATCAAGGAGGCCGCGAAGCTTGTCGGCGGCGGCGGCGGCGGACGGCCGAATATGGCCCAGGCCGGCGGAAAGAACCCCGAGGGTATTGAAATGGCCCTCGCGAAAGCCAAAGAAGTCCTCGCAAAACAGCTCGGAAAATAAAAAAAATGTTGACGGGTGGTGTATTTGCCGCTATAATGTCTTTATTGTGGGAACGGACAGAAAAATGATATTTTGTTCGTATCGCGGACGGTTCGTCCGCGACGAGAAGCCCCGGCAGTTGGGGGGAGGTGAAAAAGTCCATGGCAGGTATCATCGTCAAAGAGAATGAGACCCTTGACAGCGCTCTTCGCAGATTTAAGCGCAGCTGTGCAAAGGCCGGCATCCAGCAGGAGATCCGCAAGCGCGAGCATTACGAGAAGCCCTCGGTTCGCCGCAAGAAGAAATCCGAAGCTGCACGCAAGAGAAAATATAACTAAAACGAAAAGAGGCCCTGGCAGAACGTCAGGGCCTTTTCGTTAATCATGAAAATGTTTATTACCAGAAATCATACGAGGGCGGGGGGATGTTTTTTAAGATCAAAACCTACAGCTTCGCGTCTGCGAAGCTCCATCGGCCTCTCCGAATACTTGTTCTCGCGGATCTGCACGGACGTGCGTACCCGCCGCTGTTCGGAGATCTGGCCGGCGTCTGCAGAGAACGTCACCCGGATCTAATTCTGATCCCGGGAGACAGCGTAACCGCCCGGGAGGATCTTGACTTTGCGCCGTCCCGGGAGCTACTTTTCTCCTTGACGAAAATCTGCCCGGTATATATGTCCAACGGCAACCATGAGACGAAGCTCCGAATGCTGACCGACCGGCACCGGGACCGGTACCGGGAGCTGATCCGGACGTTCAAAGGCTGCGGCGTCCATGTACTCAACAACGCCTCCGAGGACATCTGCCGAAACGGAAACCAACTGCATGTGACCGGGCTTGAGATCCCGCTGTCTTCCTATAAAAAATTCCGCCGCCCGAAGCTTTCGGAAGACGGGATGGCGAAGGCTCTGGGCGGGCCGCGGGCGGGGAGCCTGAACATTCTGCTCGCCCATAACCCCGCATTTGCCGAAAAATACTTTGCGTGGGGCGCGGATCTGACGGTGTGCGGTCATTTTCACGGAGGGATTGTCCGCTCACCGTTTACCGGGCGGGCGCTCATGGATCCGTATGGCTTTCCGCTGCCGAAATACGGTTACGGGATGTTCCGGCAGGGTGATCAGCGGCTCGTCGTATCCGGCGGGCTGGGCGACCACTTTATCCTGCCGAGGATGTTTAACCCGAGGGAGCTTGTCGAGATCCGGATTCTGCCGAAGAAAAGGAGTACGTCATGCCGCTGAACGTCGCGCTGGAAGCCTTTGACGGGCCGCTGGATCTTTTGCTGCATCTGATTGAGAAGAACAAAGTCAGCATCTTTGATATTCCCATCGTGGAGATCACGGATCAGTATCTTGAATATGTTCGAAAGCTGGAGACCGAGGATCTGGCCCTGATGTCCGAGTTCATGGTCATGGCGGCGGAGCTGATCTCCATTAAATGCAAAATGCTGCTGCCGCCGGAGGTGGACGAGGAGGGCGAGGAGGTGGATCCCCGGAAGGACCTCGTCCAACAGCTCCTGGAATATAAAATGTACAAATACATGTCCTACGAGCTTAAGGACCGGCTGGAGGACGCCTCGAAGATCTTCTACAAGGGCGACACGACCCCGAAGGAGGTTCTTCGGTACCGGCCGAAGGTCGAGCCCGAGGAGCTTCTTGAGGGGCTTACGCTCAAGCGCCTGCACGAGATCTTCGGACAGGTGCTCCGCCGGCAGGAGAGCCGGATTGACCCGATCCGAAGCCAGTTCGGGACGATCAAAAAGGAAGATGTCCGGCTTGAGGATAAGCTGCTTGAGGTGGCCGACCTTGCGCGCCGGCGGAAGCGCTTTTCGTTCCGCGAGCTTCTGAAGAAGCAGAAAAGCCGGATGCAGACCATTGTGACGTTTCTGGCGATGCTGGAGCTGATGAAGTACGGGATCGTCGAGGCCGAGCAGGAGGATACCGGCGGCGAGATCGTGATCCGCGCCGTGGAGGGCGCGGACCTGAAGGATGCCGGGATTGAGGAGATCCTGGCGGAGAACGGGGAAGCCTGAACGGACCGTGAAGAAGTTTTAGCGAAGAATCCGAAAATAGAGCTTTGCAAAGGCGGTAAATGATGGAAGAGACGAAGCTTATCGCGGCGCTGGAAGCCGCTTTGTTTGTGACGGGAAAGGCAATCCCGATGTCGGAGCTCGCGAAGGCGAACGAGACGGACGTGAAAATGGTCGAGGAAGCGCTTACGAAGCTGCAGGCCGCCTACGCGGAGGGGGAGCGGGGGATTCGCCTCATCCGGCTCGAAAACAGCTGGCAGATGTGCACGGATCCTTCCTTCTATGACATGCTGATCCGCCTTGAGCTGCAGCCTCGTAAACCGTCGCTTACGGATGTTCTTCTGGAGACGCTTTCGGTGATCGCCTACAAGCAGCCGGTCACGAAGGCGGAGATCGAGCGCATCCGCGGCGTCAATTCCGACCATGCCGTGAACCGCCTCGTGGAATTCGGGCTCGTGAAGGAGCTCGGCCGCGCAAAGCTCCCCGGCCGGCCGGTTCTTTTTGGGACGACGGAAGAGTTTCTTCGCTGCTTCGGGGTCTCCTCCACGGAGGATCTCCCCGAGATCAGCGCCGTCAAGCTGGAGGATTTCCGCGCCGAGGCCGAGAGCGAGGCCGCCGTGGAGGTGGGGGTATAAGCGGGGAACGGGAATGAAGGAAACGGACGAAGCCATCTATGACCGCTTCCTTGCGGAGCGAAGCGAAAACGACCTTCGCATCCTGCTGGAGCGGCACAACGAGAAGCTCATGCTTTTCCTGTACGGCTATGTGGGAAGCTACGAGGACGCGGAGGAGCTTGCGCTCGACGCCTTTGCCGAGGCGGCCGCGGGGCGCACCATTTTCGCGGGAAGAAGCTCTTTTAAGACCTGGCTTTTCTCCATCGGCAAGAAGCTGGCCCTGCAGCATCTTCGCAGGATGCGGCCCCGGCCCGAACCGGCGGAGCTGCCGCCCGCAGAAGAGCCGGAGATGGGCATCTTGCAAATGGAGCAAAACCGGGAGCTGTACAAGGCGCTCGCACAGCTCCCCCCGGATTACCGGCAAACGCTCCTCCTCCTGTATTTCGAGCAAATGTCTTATGAGGAGGCGGCGAAGGTCATGGGTAAGAGCCGCCGCCAGCTCTACCATCTGGCCGAGCGCGGCCGGGCCGCCCTGCGGAGCCTCCTGGAGAAGCTGGGGCTTGGTTATGAGGACTTTGCGTGAAGTTTTTTAGAAAAGTAGGATTTCCATGAGTTCTGAACTTGTAGATCTCTTTTTTACCGCGTTTCATATTCTGGTCATGCTCTTTGTGCTGATTTTCGCGGTCCGGCGGATCGTCTTCGGCGAACGGAAGATGAAGCTGGTCTATTTCGCGTTCGGGATGACGAGCTTTTTGCTGAGCGACCTTTACTGGCTGGTCTACGGGGTCGTGCGCCCCGGCACGCGGATGCCCTTTGCGGCCAATGAAATCGCGGAATGGGCGATGTTTCTCATGTTTGCGGCCTCGCTGGATGCCGCCGTCCCGAAACCGCGGAGACTTCCGCCCGGCAAAATGCTTGCCGCCGCAATCTTCACCCTCGGCAACACGCTGCTCTGGATCGGCTGGTCCGGCGAATGGGTGCAGGATGTGCTCACGGGAGTCTGTGTCGGATATCTGCTGTGCATGATCGTCGCCTGTCTCGCTCAGACGGGCGCGCTGCGGAAAGCGGAATGGATTCTTTGGGGCCTTCTCTGCGCGATTCTTCTGGCGGCGCAGGCCGGCACCTTCTATGGTCCCGAGGAGCTCCGGCAGCCGCTGGATACCTTCTGCTATATCCTGCTCTTTGTGTGCCTGGCCGCCCTTTTTCTACGTGCTCTCGCCTTGCGAAAAACGGCTTTTCCGGAGAAATCCTGCAGCCTTTCCTTTGCCGTTTTCGCCTGGACGATCCTGACGATGTATATGAGCGCGGGCATGTGGTACAACTTTGCCCTCGCCGCCGACGCGCTCAGCTTTCCAATGATGTACACGGCGCTGGGAAGGGAGGCGGCATGATCTACGCGGAAAACATTTTGCTCTGCATCGCCGTCCCGCTGCTGATCTCCCTGCTGTTCCTTCGCGGGAAAACGCGGCGCTTTGTCCTGAATTTTCTGGCCGGCATGGTGCTCTGCCTTCTGGCGGCGTATATCAGCGGTTATTTACAGCAGGCTTCCGGGCTGGATGCCAATGACGCGGCCATCTTCCTCTCCCCGATCGTTGAGGAGCTGATGAAGCTGCTTCCGGTGCTCTTTTACCTTCTGGTCTTTTTGCCGAAGGAGAGGGCGCTCACCGATACCGCCGTCGGCATCGGCGCGGGCTTCGCCACCTTTGAAAACTGCTGTTACATGCTTTCCTTCGGCGCGGAGAGCTTCTTCTATATGCTTGTGCGCGGCATGGCCGCCGGCGTGATGCACATCGCCAGTATCCTCGCCACCGCGCTCTGGCTGATCGCCGTCAGGCGCCTTCGGGTTTTTTCCTTCTCGGCTGTCCTCGGGGCGCTGTCCATCTCGATGGCCGTCCACGCCCTCTACAACCTCCTCGTCTCCGGGGAAGGGCCGTTCCCCGTTATCGGCTGCGCCATGCCGCTCGCCGCGGCGGTTCTGCTCTGGCATCTGCATCAAAAATTCGCAAAACATTAAAATTGATGATACCGGGATCAAAAGGTCAGGCAAAACGTGCTCACGCTTTTTTGGCAGACCCTGGAACCCGCCCAAACATGAGCAGGCAGCCGTTTTGCACAGAATACTTTCAAAAGGAAACAGACAGGAAAGTCTCCCGCCTGTTTCCTTTTCTTATTTACAGAGCCGCGTCAGGAATTCAGCCGCCTTCGGCAGCACACCTCCATTTGCCCTGTTCTTGTATTGTAGGTTTTGCGCAAAAGCGGATGAGCATCTTTGTACAAATCGCCGAATATAAAAAAAGTAAGAAAAAAGTGGGAAATTTTGTAAAAAAATGCAACTAAGTAGTAAAAGAATTAATTTCCCCGAGGCCTTGCGGGTGAATGGAAGGAGGTGAATTGTGATGCGGTATACAAGTGACCAGGCGGTCAGGGAGGTTCTGCGGCGAAGCGCCCGAATCTCGAAAAAACGTGAACGACGTGTCGGAACCGTTCTTTCCTGCGCGGCGGCGGCTCTGTTTTGTGCTCTGCTTGCGGTGACGGCTCTTTTGTCCGGAGGCAGTCCCGCACCGGCGGGAACGGTCTACGGCTCGTCCATCCTGTCGCCCTCCGCGGGCGGTTATGTCCTGATCGGCGTGCTCGCCTTCGCGCTGGGCGTGGTGGTGACGCTCCTTTGCGTTCGCTGGCGGGAAAAGCGCCTGGCCCAAAGCAGGGAGGAGACATCTGAGCAAGAATGTAAGCGTTTACCCCAACAGAATGACGAAAAGACAGGGCATCTGATAACGAATGAGGAAGGTTTTTGCAGGAACGAACAATGAAATCTGAGAAGGAAGGGAGTGAAAGACAAATGCGGGCAAGGAAGGTTTTGGCAATTATTTTGTGCCTGCTTCTGGTGTGCGGGATGTTTCCGGCAAATGCTTTCGCGGCGGGGGATTTGACTGCTGCCGCGGGAACGCTGCCGGAGGCCTCCACGCCGGAAGAGGAGGCGGAGCAGAACGCGAGCGGACAAAATGACGGTTTGGAGGCTGCGGAGACAGTGGCTTCCGATGGGAAAAATGCGGTAGATGCGGAGATATCGCTTTCCGACGTGAAGACCGGAGAAGACGAGCTGATGGCTTCCGATGAGGAAGGTTCTGTAGGGAACGTACCGGCAGTGGCAGCCGCTAACGAGGAAATCCCGGCAGCGGCAGCCGCTAACGAGGAAATTCCGGAAGAGGAGCCTGCGGCAGCCTCCAATGAGGAATCCGCAGAGGAAGAGAGCCCTGCGAAGGATCTTTCGCAGGGAGGAGCCTCTTTGGCAGGTGCTTCCACGGTAGAAAACGTACCGTATCAGGACGCAAAGGGAAAGCCAAATACCGCCGAACAGTGTATGGAGGTCGGGACGGAGCTCGTAGAGTGGACGGAGGGCTGGTACGTGGTCAATTCCTCCGTTACAGTAAGCGGGCGGATCAATGTCACGGGCGACGTACATCTCATTCTTGGCGACGGCAAGACGTTCTCCCCGGACGGCGGCATCACCGTCTCAGGGGGCAGCAGCCTGACCATACACGGGCAGGAGAAAGGCACCGGCAGCCTGAAGATTGCCTTCGGGAAGGGAATGGACGGGGCGGCCGGGATCGGCGGTCTTGAAAATGGCACGACCGGCGATATCACGATCCATGGCGGTAAACTTAACGTCGAAGGCTATAATTCCGCCGCCATCGGTACCGGCCGAAAGGGGACCCCCGGTACGATTACAATTACCGGCGGTGAGATCGTGGCGACAGGCGGTTACTTAGCGGCGGGAATTGGCGGCAGCAACGGCTCCGCCTGCGGCACGGTTACGATTACCGGCGGCAAGGTTTCAGCCAATGGAGGATACGGCTGTCCGGGAATCGGAGGCGGCTATTACGACAAATACTCTCAGTATTCCGCAGACGATTTGCAGATTGCCATCCTGGGAGGGGGCGTCACGGCTAAGGCCGGCAGCGAAGGAAATGCAGCCATCGGCAGCTATGCCAACGCGCCGGGAGCCCACATCACCCTTAGCTGGAACGGGATCGGCAGCTACCTTAAGCTTGTCAAATTAAATGGCTCGGACATTGCGGATTTCCGCGCGGCGGACGGCAAGGTGACCCTGTTAAGAGATGTTTTCGTTGGGGAGACCATGATCCTTGCGGGCGAGGTGGATTCTGCCTCTTTGCGTGGAATTATCACGCCTGTGGGATCGTATGTTACAATCGGAGAATCCCTGCATGGAAGCTTTGGCTGTGACAAGGCCCCGGACGTGCGCGTCATCCCCGGCGAAACGGTGACGCTGACGGACATCAAGGCGGACAACGGCTACGTCATCGGCGACTTCTATTACACCGTCGAGGACGGCGATCCCGTCCCGATTCTGGAAACGGAAGGCGTTTACAGCTTCGCGATGCCCGGCGAGAACGTGACGCTGACGGCACACTTCTGGCAGGAGAATCCTGTTGTGACCTTTCACTGCAACGAATTTGAGGGATGGGCGGATACGCCGGAGCCGCAGCAGCTTGCAATCGGCGGGAAGGCCGTGCGCCCGGCGGACATACGCGTTAATGGTCCAAATACTTTCTACACCTTTAAGGGCTGGTATCTTGACAAGGACGGGACGGAGCCGTTCGATTTCGATTCCCCCGTCCGGGAGGATGTCACGCTCTACGCGGGCTTTGACACAATCAATCCTTTCGAATTGTTTCAATACTTTGTGGTTATACCAGAAACGAAGGAATTAATGAAAATGAGGGAGGTGAATGTCGATTTTTGGGATTACGGGCTCCGAATCCAGCATTTTGATCTGGTCGAGGGCCTTGATTTCGATCCCGAGAGAGGTGTGCTGACGCTTGACAATTACAACGGATCGGCTTTCTATGTATATTATAACATCTCCAGGGAAGAGAAAATACTAGCCCATGATCTCACGATTGAGGTTAAGGGCACCAATAATATCGAAATGACGCATGCTTGCGACTATAATACGATGCTTTTCATGAACCTCAATTCCGTGACGTTCACGGGGAACGGAACCATCAATTTTGACGCGCTGGGGACGCCGAATGAAAGATTTACTTTTTATCTGTCCGGATGTGGGGCAGGGTTTGAAGCGATCCATCAGGTGGTCTGGGACGGACCGACCCTAAATGTCCGAAACGGTTACTTTGGAATCGCCGAGAACAGCATTACTCCGACGTCAATCGGTTATAGGAATTGGATGGGAACCAGCTTCATCATGAAAAGCGGCGCAATCGACGTAGAGGTCATGCCTTATAATAGACATGGAAAGGGGGCGCAGTTTGAGGGCCGCACTTTTGATCTTCTGGGCGGAAGCATCCATATTCACTACATGCTGAATCAGACCCTTCTGGAACATCCGCTGTATAAGAAATCAAACTACGGTATTTCTTCCGAAACCTGCTATGTATTTAAGGGTTACGATGAAAAACACCCTATGCTGCGGGAGCCCTATATTGATCCCAGTTTTGATCTTCGCATCGAGGTGGATCCGGAAATCGCGGCTTACGGCTTTAACGCGAAACCCTTTGAGGCGGAGGACTATGACTTTTGCTTTATCGATACGGAGTATTTATGGACGGATATCGAAGATAATGACCTTTGGGCAGGCAGTCGGGGAATAAAAAAGATTGAGGATATCAATGCCGTTCCCGGACTTTTCTATGATTATGATCAATATGTCGGTATCTCCCCGGAGACCCCCCACACGCTGGTGCTCAATAATTACAGCGGTGAGGGCTTCCGGATCCGCAGCAGGCATTATCCGAGGTCAAAGCTGAATATTGAAGTCAATGGGGACAATGTAATCTATGGGAACAGGCTTTCGGGGCTTTGGCTGGGGGACGTGGATGTGACCTTCACCGGCAGCGGCACACTGCGCTTTGTTTACCATTGCTCGGATCTGACAAGGTATAAGAACGGTGACTTGTATTTTGCCCCTAATAAATATGAAACGACGGCTGGGCGAGGACTAACCGCAATTACCGCGAATACCTCGGAGGAAGACTATGTTGTTACTTCGCATGTTTCCAGTATGACGGTTGACGGCCCGGACATCTATGTGGAAGGGGAGTATTGTGCGGCTGTTGGTTACTTAGATGACGTTACGATTCTGAAGGGAAGCCTCCATCTTCCATTACCGCACTATTATCCGCTTGGAAAGACAGGAGGGTACGCCAGTTATTATCCGACACTCATATTAGATGGAGACTTGAGGCTTTTAGGGGGATCGTTGGTGATCAACTGCGAGGAATCGCCGGGCGGTTATGATGAATTCTATTTTGGTACTCCGAGTTCAGGGTTGCTCGGATCGAGAATAGTATACTTCACCACGGAAGAAGGATGCTTTGAGGTTGACGGCGGGACACTGGTCTGTGCCGGAGAGGAGCGGGTACTGCGTTATAACCTTTATTTGCAGAAAGACTCTGAAGCAGAGGTACTCACGGGAAAATGCCGCAAGGTACAGACGGCGACGGTGGAGCACGGGAAAGCCCTGGTCCGCATGGAAAGCGGGCGGGTATTTGTCACGCCGCTTCCCGAGGAGGGCTACCGTCTTGCATCCCTGAGCTATGTGGTGGACGGCAAAGAGCCGGTGGAGATTCCAAGCACCAACGGGGAATTTGTCTTTGCATGTCCGGAGGGAGACCTGATTACCGTCACGGCGGAGTTTTCGGATACCGTGGACACGGGCGAGAAGCTCCCCATTTACCCCGTTGCGCTCATTGAGAACTGGGAGTACGGCGAAACGCCGTCAGAGCCGTTTCTGTTGCCGGGCAGAAATCCGGGAAATGGCGAGGTGACCTATGCCTATAAGCCGAAGGGTGCTCCGGACAGCGCGTATTCTGGGACGGTTCCGACAAAGGCCGGCCATTACACGCTCCGGGCTGAAATTGCGGAAACGGAATTCTACCAGGGCGCGACGTCGACCAGGGACTTCAAGATTCACACGAGAGTCGTGGAGATAACAGGTGTTAAACCGAAGGACAAGCCCTATGACGGGACGAATGTCTGCTATCTGGACTTTGATAAAGCGTGGGTGTCGAATGTGCTGGAGGGGGATGACGTGCATGTCCTTAAGACCACGACGGGCTTCTACGACTCGAGTATTGCATACATGACAGGTGAGAATGACTTTAGGGTTTACCACTATCCGTATGTTTTATACGGAGAGGATGCGGATAACTATTCGGTGAAATCGAGCGCTAACTCTAAATATGGGATTCTTTTGTCGGATTCTGCGCGAATCCTGCCGGCTGAGGTTCCGGTTCCAATGTTTGCCACTGTTAAGTATGGGTCTAGCGGATCGTTCTCCCTGCGGGTGAATGGCTACAGCGGGTGTGTTCCCGAAAAAGTATGGTATGAGGATCCCGGGAGATTGCTGGTGCAGGATGACGATGAAGCCAACGTCCTGAACCTGGCGAATACTAATGATCTCAGCTCGTTCAAGGACAAGGAAATGCACTATAAACTGGCGGAGAATCCTGGCGGAGGCGAAAGGACGGTCAGGATTTACGTGAACCTTAGGTATAGCCAAGGATTCTACTCACCAGATCGTGCGAGATACCGATTTAAAATGGCGATTGAGCTAACGGTTACTGACAAGGAAATTCCAAAGCTGACTGTTGCGGACATCTCAGGAACCTATGGCAGCATTTCCGTTTCGGATGCGGACATCGTGGGAACGGCGATGGTTGGGGAGACGGCCATCCCCGGCACCTGGAGCTTTGTCGAGGGAGGGCCGTTTACGAACGTCTCGGACAGCGGGACGAAGACCGTTCTCTTTACGCCGGAGGATACGGAGAACTATGCCGGCGGCAAGCTGAATTGCAAGGTGAGCATTTCGCAAAAGGAAGTCAAGGTCAAGGCGGATCCGAAGGAAAAGTATGTGGGCGAGGAGGACCCGGAACTGACGGCCACCGTTACGGGTCTCGCCGGCGAGGATACCGTGGCCTATACGCTTACCCGCAGGGCCGGGGAGATCCAGAAAACCTACGCCATTACCGCTTCCGGAAACGAGGACCAGGGGAACTACCATGTAACCTTCTTGGAAGGAACCTTTACGATCAACAGCTTGAAGACGGAAACGGTCGTGACACCGCCGAAGGCGAAAACCGATCTGCTCTGCAGCGGAACGAGCCAGGTGCTTGTCGAGGCCGGGGCGGCGGAGGGCGGAACGCTCTATTATGCCGTAACTGAGAGCGGTGCCCACGCGCCGGCAAAAACGAAATACAGCACGGAGCTCCCGACCGCCGTTGAGGGAGGCAGCTATTATGTGTGGTTCATGGCGAGGGGAGATGACGATCATTTAGATACGACCCCGCACCACGTCACCGTGGATATTTCGCGCCTTGGATGGATTGCCTCCCGCAGCATCGTCCTCCAAAACGACATCACGATGAAGATCTACGCGGAATTTGTCAGGGAACCGGATGAGGTGCCGACGCTGACGGTCAGCCAAAACGGGAAGGATACGGAGATCGTAGGCGTCCGGGACGGTAAGCGGTACGTTTTCGCATACGAGAAGATCTACCCGCATTACATCAGCGATGAATTTACGGCGGTGATGGATTATGTTATGGACGAGAAGAGCTATACGTATACGATGAGCCCGTACAGCGTCCGGGAGTATTGCAGGACGCTCCTTGCCATGACAGACAGTAGTCTGGAGGCCTTGCTGCCGGCCACGGCGACCGTGGAGGAGACGCGGCGGCTGATGACGGACGGACTCAGCGGGGAGCAGCTGGCGTTTGCCACGGACTACGTGTCCCCGACGAAGGCGGATGGCGTTGTGACCGATCTGCTGACCGGCACGGAGGATGAGCGTTTCTACTGGTATAGTACCAATGTGAACCTCAAGAACGCGGCGACGCTCCGGTTCTTCTTCATGGCGCCGGAGGGCATCGAGGGCCTCAAGGTCAAGGTGGACGGAGAGGAGAAGAAAATCCTGAAGGCGACGGCCGCCGGGAAATATTACGTCGAGATTACGAAGATGTCCGCAGGGAGCTTCGGGAAGGTGTATACGGCTGTCTTCGAGAAGGATGGCGGGGAGACCGGCCAGACCCTGCATTACAGTATCAATACCTACATCAGCCGTATGGATCAGGATGCGGAGTTCGGGCCGCTGGCAAGAAGGCTCTGCAATTACGGAAAATCCGCGAGGGCTTACGCGACCGCGGAGTGATGAAGCCCGGAAGCCTTGCAAAGTCCCGGGCGGCTGCAAATGAAAGGAATACAGGAACCATGCAAAAGCCCGGGCGGCCTTCAGACGGAAGGAGTATAGGAACTTTGCGAAGCTTGGGCGGCTGCAAATGAAAGGAATACAGGAACCTTGTAAAAGCCCGGGCGGCCTTCGGACGGCCCGATGGATTGGAGGGAGAGAAAATGAAGGAAGATTGGCCAGGCATGCCAAAAAAAGAGGTTTTTGAGGCCCTGCAGATAGAGGTCATCAGCTTTTGGACGGTGGATCTGCTGACGACCTCCTGCACGGAGGACGGCATCAATGGGAAGGAAGTCTGCCTCACGGTAAACACGTTTATCTGATTAATTTTTTCAACTTTCTTCTATATTTTTGTGCCATTTTTCGTGGGAAAAGCGTTTTCTATCTGGTATGATAGGATGATACAAGAGGAACGTGCGAAGGCCCGTGAGGGATGCGCTAATGATCATTGCAGGAAGAAAGGAGTTTGAGAAATCATGATCCGGTACAACAAAGAGCAGCAGCTGTTTCATTTGTCAACACCGAAAACCAGCTATTGTTTCGCGGCGGCGGACGGCCGGTGGCTGGGGCACCTGTACTACGGGCCGCGGCTTGCGGACACGGCCGGGATGGAGCAGGCGTTCTGCCTGAACGAGTTTCCGTTTTCGCCGGCGGTCAATGAGCCGGACAAGGTCCGTTTTACGCAGATCTTTCCGTATGAATACGGCTGCTTCGGGACGGGGGATTACCGGGAGGCGTGCTTTGACGCGGCTAATGCCCTCGGCATGCGCGGCGTGGATCTGACGTTCCGCTCCTTCGAGGTGGTTCCGGGCAAGGTGGCGCCGGAGCATCTGCCGCACACAAGAGGGTGCGAAGCGTGCTGCGATACGCTGGATGTCCTGATGACGGACGATGTCCTCGGGCTTGACGTGCATCTTCTCTATACGGTTTACAGCGATCTTGATGTGATCGTAAAGAGCGTGAAGGTCGTGAACCGGGGCGAGGCTCCCGTAACGCTCGGGCGGGTCCTCTCCGGGCAGCTTAACCTGGAGTTAGAGGCCTGCGAGGTCTTAACGCTTCACGGCTCCTGGGGACGGGAACGCACGATCACGCGGCAGGAGCTGAAGACGGGCTCCGTCGCGGCCGAGTCGCTGCGCGGCGTCTCCAGCGCCGAGGATTCCCCGTTCCTCGCGATCCTTGCGCCCGGGACGACGCAGACCATGGGAGAGGCGTGGGGGATGAGCCTGATCTATTCCGGCAACTTCCTCGCCAAAGCGCAGATCGACCAGAACGGGCGGCTTCGCTGTGTCATGGGCATCCACCCGGAGACCTTTTCCTGGAAGCTTACGCCGGGCGAGTCCTTCCAGTCGCCGGAGGTCGCCCTCGTGTATTCGGGGGAGGGGCTCGGGCAGATGACCCGCACCTACCATGACCTGTACCGGAACCATCTGATCGAAAAGCGCTGGCTCACTATGGACCGTCCGGTTCTGGTCAACAACTGGGAAGCGACGGAGATGCATTTCGACGCGGACGTCCTCATCGGCTTTGCCCGGGCGGCGAAGGAGGCGGGCCTCGACATGCTGGTCATGGACGACGGCTGGTTCGGGCACCGCGACGACGACACCTCCTCCCTGGGCGACTGGTTCGTGGACGAGCGGAAGCTTCGGGGCGGGCTGAAGAAGCTCGTGGACGAGGTCAACGCGATGGGGCTTAAGTTCGGCATCTGGATCGAGCCGGAGATGGTCAACGAGGACTCGGAGCTGTTCCGCGCCCATCCGGACTGGCGGTTCGAGATTCCCGGACGGAAGCCGGGCGCGATGCGCAAGCAGTATGTCCTGGATCTTACGCGGCCCGAGGTCTGGGAGGGCGTGTACAGCCAGCTTCGCGCCACGCTTTCTTCGGCAAATATCGCCTACGTCAAATGGGACATGAACCGGCATCTATCGGATGTTGGGTCGCTTCTTCGGGATGCCGACGGGCAGGGCGAGCTGCTGCACCGGTACGTGCTGGCGGTCTATCGGATGCAGGAGCAGCTTCTTAAGGACTTCCCGGACCTGCTTCTCGAAAACTGCTCCTCCGGCGGCGCCCGGTTTGACGCGGGCATGCTGTTCTACAGCCCGCAGATCTGGACGAGCGATGATTCGGACGCCATTGAGCGGCTGTCGATCCAGGAGGGGACGTCGCTCGTCTTCCCGCTGTCCACGATGGGTGCCCATGTCTCGGTCTGTCCGAACCAGCAGACCGGAAGGAGCGTGCCCTTCAACACCCGGGCCAAGGTCGCCATGGCGGGAACCTTCGGCTATGAGATGGATGTCCGGAACATGCTTCCGGAGGAGAAAGCGCAGATCCCGGGACAGGTGGAGCAGTTCCGGAGGGTGCACCCGGTCGTCCGCGAGGGGGATTATTACCGGATCGCCTCGTTCCGCGAGAACCATACCCACGACTGCTGGATGGTCGTCAAAAAGGACCGGTCGCTCGCGTTCATGACCTTTGTGCAGGTGCTGGCTACGACGAACCGGCCGGGAATGCGCGTGCGGATGCAGGGCCTTGACCCGGAAGCGGCCTACGAGGTGACCTGTGATTATGCCGGCGCGCTTGCCACGAGCAACGGGCAGTCGTCGACGGACGAGGCGACCGGGACGCTCCGGAAGCTGGGACGCTTCAACGGGGACACCCTGATGAAGCACGGCATCATCGTCCCGAGGGTCCGCGGAGATTACCAGGCGCTGCTGTACGAGGTAAAGAAGGTCTGAAAGAAGCTGTAAGCAAAAGTGATCGCGCGGCCGGGCAGGCCCGGCCGCGCGATGACCATGGCCGCAAGTCTGTAAAAAAAGAGCCCAAAAGCCTTGCATTTCCGGCTTTCGGACTCTTTTTTTGCTGTCCCTGTTGCTCTGAAAGTACCATCGCCCGAAGTGCGATTAAATTCTGGGATGCGGACACCTTAGCGTGCAGATAACAGTCCATGCCTTAGCATCCAGCAGAAACGTCCGTGCCTTAGCATCCAGTAGAAACGTCCATGCCTTAGCATCCGACAGAAACGTCCAGTGGACGTTTCTGTCGGAGTGGACGTTTCTGTCGGAGTGGACTGTTATCTGCATGCGCACCGGGACTTTTATTGTTGGTGATGCGTAAGATGCGCACGACGGTTTACTTGAATTTCAGA
>CACZBB010000018.1 GCA_902779245.1 uncultured Lachnospiraceae bacterium
CTGCAAGATTACCGTTAAACAAAAATATGCTTATGAACTGGAGAAAAATGGTGTTTACCGTTATCTTAGCAAAACGACGACGATCAAGAAGCTTGCACAGCAGGGCTGGACATATGAGAAAGCGTTCCGTGTTGCCGGGAAATCCGGAAATCCGGTTTACGAGATTTACAATAAGAAGACGAAGAACTATCGTTATTCGGTTTTGAAATCTGAGGCTGTCGCTGCGAAAAAAGCTGGCAATACAGCAAATGTTGCCTTCTATGCGAGTGAGGTATCCAGCATTCCGGTCTTTGAACTCTACAAGAGCGGAAAAAGGCCAACATACTGCTACACGTCCAACAAAACTATTGTTCAGGCGCTAAAGAGTGGAGGATGGAAGTATAAAGGAATTGTTTGGTATGAAGAACTGAAAGCACTTGCATAAATAATTTAAATGATTTAAAAGGGGTTGTCGCACATAGTAACCGAGCTGCTAAATATGGTAATGATCATTTGAAAATGTAAACCGTATCTAGTGGTCAAAAGGCCAAGTGCAACAACCCTTTTTTGTTAACCTTTTTCTTGACAGCCATAAGGCCGTAATGGAAGAAAGCGATTGGTTCCGCCGCGCAAAGAAGAACCAAACTTACAGCCTTGAAGATCTTTGGGAGAAACAGTAGTCATTCAGGACGATCGCTCTTGAGTGTGATCACGATCTTACGCCGGAAATCACGTATGTAGCTTATGATAAACGTTGGGACGTTGAGCTTGTCATGCGGTACTACAAATGCCTGCGAATTTAATGAAACCCGGGTTCAGGATGATTACTCCGTGATCAGCAGAAAATTTTTTGACTTCCTGTCAACACTGTTGACGTTCAAGCTTCTCAAGGTATTTGACAAAGCGGAATTGCATGAAAACTATACCTATAAAAAGATGATATCAATACTTACGAGAGCCAAGAAGCCCTGTATTGAGGAAGATGATTGGAAAAAAGTACGGATTAACTCTTCATAGGTGGAGATTCTTCAAAAACTTGATCTGTTGCCAAGGCCAAAAGAACCGCCAAAGAAAAAACTGGAAGACCGAAAGGAAGCAAGAATAAAACGAAAGATACTCAGTCTTCCTGAACGAAGGCGGTTGCAGAAAAGCGCAGGCGAAAATGTCCTCCGGGAAGCAGAAACGAACCTAAAGTTGCGCATTCTGACTCCAGCACATAATGTGTCGGCTCAGAAACAGAAACGATCAGGAGACTGTACCGAAAGCAGGTATAGTTTAACTGATTAGGAAAGCACTAATCGAGTTAATCATTTTCTAAATGAGTTCGATACAATATCAAATCCCATACAGATAGCTTTTTTCGATGTTAAACCTGTTGGCGCGTAGAGAAAAAACAGTATCTGCTGCGGTCGGCGGGTCACTGCCGGAATTGCCACCATTACGTAGAATATGCGTTTCAGCCGGATGTTTTAGAATATTTTAACAATTTTTACACAAATCTACTTGCGCATTGGCTGAAATTTGTTATAATGGGAGCAAAGATATTTCGAAAAATTTCGGAATTGTTTCCCGAGAGGGCTTGTCTTGGCCGAAAAGCCGCGGGAACAGGGACGGTTGGCTGCCGGTTTTCGAAATATCGTGCGTGCTTTGGCGGCAGCCGGTCATAGGAGAAAGGGAGGACACAAGGTGAAGAATGCGTTGAAAAAGATTCTCGCGGTTTTGCTGACACTCTGTATGATTTTTACGGTCGTGCCGGCAGTCCCCGCGGCGGTTTCGGCGCCACTTGCGGGCGCAGGCTATGAACTGATTGACAAAATGCAGGACGCGACGATTCTGCACTGCTGGAACTGGTCTTATAAGACCATCGAAGATAATCTGGAGCTGATCGCGCAGTGCGGCTTTTCGGCTGTCCAGACGTCCCCGGTCTCGCAGCCGAAGGACCATGACTGGCAGGGCACGATCAGCCAGGAGGTCGGCTGGCCGAAGCTCTTCGGGCAGGGCAACTGGTGGAAGGTCTACCAGCCGGTCGACTATGCGGTCGCCAACAACGGCCACACCTGGTTCGGCACGAAGGCGGAATTCCAGTCGATGTGCGCGAAGGCCGAGCAGTACGGCATCAAGGTGATCGTCGACGTGGTCGCGAACCACATGGGCAATATCTCGGGATGGCAGAACTCCCTCTCGGATATTTCTCCGCAGGTCGGCCAGTTCCAGGGACAGAAGATCCCGGATATCATGACCAACCCGGCCTACTGGCACATCAATGACCTACAGGTCTGGATGAGCGATGGCCGCCGCGATTTCACGCAGGGCTCCTTGGGCATGCCGGACCTGAATACGGCCAACAAGACCGTGCAGGGCATGATCCGCGACTTCCTCATCGAGATGATCGACTGCGGCGCGGACGGGTTCCGCTTTGACGCGGCCAAGCACATCGAAACACCGGAGGACGACGCCTCCTTCGCCAGTGATTTCTGGCCGAGCGTCCTGGATCCGGCCCGCGCGGAGTACGCGAAGGTCACGGGAAAGAGCGGCAAGGACCTCTATGTATACGGCGAGATCCTGAACACGGTCGGCGACGGCTTTGACATCGGAAACTACACCAAGAGAATGTCCGTCACGGACAACTCCTGCGGCGATCATTTCCTGTCCTCCGTGCGTTACGGCCAGGCCGGGAATATGGGCCATATCTATCCGAACGAGGTCTCCGTGCTCTGGGCGGAATCCCACGACACCTATATGAACGAGTCCTCCGTCTACGCCTCGGATCCGGCGATTGTCCGCGCCTGGGCGATGCTGGCGAACCAGGACAATGCCGCGAAGCTCTTCTTCGTCCGTCCGTACCTTTCGACTCAGACGCTGAACTCCGAGAGCGGGGACAACATCAAGAGCAACGACGAGCTCGCGAAGATCCCGGCGGCGGTCATGGGCGAGTGCCCGACCTATGTCTGGGCGAGCAAAGAAGTCGCGGCCATCAACCACTTCAATAACCGCTATGCCAATGCCGCTTCGAACTACGGCTCCAGCGGGGGCTGCATGTACACGGTCCGCGGCGACGGCGTCATCCTTGCAAACCTTGGCGGCGCGGGCTCCGTTTCTGTCGGGGGCACGGGCCTGCCGAACGGCAGCTACAGGGATGAGGTCTCCGGCAATACCTTTACCTGCTCCGGCGGAACGATTTCCGGCAGCATCGGCAGCACCATCGGTATCGCGGCGCTGTATCCGAACCCGATGGCCAATCCGACCGCGGCCCACAAGCCGCAGGTCAACGCCTCCAAGGGCGACGGCTCCACCTTCCACGCGAAGAGTCTCGAGGTCACGCTGACCGCGAAGGACTGCACGAGCGCTTCCTACAGCCTGAGTTCCGGCGGAAGCGGCACGATCCCGGCTGAAGCCGTCACGCTTGAGATCGGCAAGGATCTCGCCGTCGGTCAGAGCGTCACGCTGACGCTGAGCGGCCAGGGCGCCGGCGGCTCCGTCACGAAGAGATATACCTATACCAAGGCGGAGGCTCCGAAGGTTCCGGCCACGGGCGTTTCCCTTAACAAGACAAAGCTCCAGATCATGCCGGGACAGACCGCTGTCCTTAAAGCTTCGGTTCTTCCCGCCACCGCTACCGACGATTCCGTTGCCTGGAGCTCGTCGAACAGCGGCATCGCGTCTGTCGCTTCCGACGGTATCGTGACCGGCAAGAGCCTCGGCACGGCTACGATCACCGCGACAACCAACGACGGCGGCTTCACCGCCACCTGCGCCGTCACGGTCACCAATGACCCGGCGCCGACCTCCGGTACCGTGTACCTTAAGAACAGCGCGGGCTGGGGCACGCCGACGGCTTATATGTGGAACAATCCTACAAAGAAATCCAATGGGGCGTGGCCGGGTCTTGCCATGACCACGGAGGATCCCGCGAATAACATCTGGTCTTTTGAATACAGTCTTGATCCTGAATATAACATGATTATATTCAGCAACAGCGGCGGAAACCAGACGGCGGATCTTTCCTTCCCGGGCGACGGAGCTATCTATGATAACGCCTCCAAAACCTGGTCCACTTATGTTCCGGGCGAGGTAACTCCAACAAGCACGCCAAAGCCGACCAATACGCCGACGCCGACGACAAAACCGGGTGTTCCGACGAACACGCCGACACCGACGAATACGCCGACCCCGACGCCGACCAGCGGCCCGCAGGGCAGCCTTCGCATTTACTTCAAGAATACTTCGCTGTGGCCGGAGGTCAGTATCTATCTGTGGAACGGCAACAGCAATAACGGATGGCCGGGCGTGAAGATGAGCCAGCTGGCCGGTTACTCGAACATTTACTATTATGATGTGGACACGTCAAAGGCTTACCAGAATGTCATTTTTGACAAGGGATACAGCGGCACCGGCAACCAGACCGATGATCTGACGCTGCCGCTGGGCGGCAACACCATGTTTGACAAAGGGGCAAATACCTGGGTCGCGCCGCCTGTTCAAGGTGATGAAGTTATACCGACGCCGACGCCGGTGCCGGCAAACCTCTATACTAATAACTTCTGGCCGGGTGAGAGCATGACGCCGCTTCCGGGAGCTGCCGGTGTTTATTATTTTGATATTGACCTGTCCAAGGGATATCAGAACCTGATTTTTGACAAGGGCTATGGCGGTACCGGCAACCAGACCGGTGACCTTGATATCCCGACCGGCGCGAATGTCATGTTCGACAACGGAACGCATGCCTGGGGACCGGCCCCTGTGACCGTGACGAACACGCCGACCCCGACGAACACGCCGGCCCCGACGAATACGCCGACCCCGACGACAAAGCCGTCGGTTCCGACGAACACGCCGACCCCGACGACAAAGCCGTCGGTTCCGACAAATACGCCGACCCCGACGACAAAGCCGTCGGTTCCGACAAATACGCCGACCCCGACGACGAAGCCGGGCGACCCGACGAACACCCCGACCCCGACCCCGGTTCAGATCACGAGCCTTACGGTCTGGCCGGAAAGCGTGGACATGACGGTTGGCGATGTCCTCCATCTGGCTGTCCGTTATCAGCCGGAAAACGCGACCGAAACGAAATTCTCGTACGTATCCAATTTCCCGTCAGTCGTAACCGTTGATGAGGATGGATTCGTGCATGCCGTCAGCGCGGGGAACGCGACGATTACGGTTACTGCCCAGAGCGGCATTAAGGGCACCTGCAAGGTGAGAGTGGAGGAGCCGTACGTTCCGAGCACGCCGACACCGACGCTCACGAACACGCCGACCCCGACCACGAAGCCGGGCGATCCGACGAATACGCCGGTTCCGACTTCGACCCCGACGAACACGCCGACCCCGACCGCAACGCCGGTACAGCCGGAAGTGACGTCCGTCTCGGTCTGGCCGGAAAGCATCGACATGGTTCCGGGCGATACCATGCACCTGAAGGCGACGATCCTTCCGGAGAATGCCGATCCGACCATTTTGTGGACGACCAATAACAATGCGGTCGTGACTGTGGATCAGAATGGCAACATTAAAGCGGTGGGAGAGGGCAACGCGAAGATCATCGCGACAGCCAGCAACGGCAAATACGACATTTGTCAGGTAAAGGTTGAGGATTTCCCGGTTCCGACGAATACGCCGACGCCGACCAATACGCCGACCCCGACCGTGACGCCGACCGTCAGACCCGATGAGCCGACGCAGGTTCCCGCGACGCCGACCCCGGTTCCGGTCGAGGCGGACAGCATCAGGCTTTCAAAGACCTCTCTGGAAATGACCGTCGGCGATGCGCTGAGGCTCACCGCTACCGTGCTTCCGGAAAATACAGATGACAAGACCGTTATCTGGCGTTCCAGCAACCCCGCCGTTGTCACGGTGAATACGACCGGCCTTGTGACGGCCGTCGGCGCGGGCAACGCGAAGATCTACGCGGAGACGGCCAATGGACGTTCGGCGCGGTGTGACGTGCGCGTGGAGGATAACTACGTGCCGCCGACAAATACGCCGACTCCGACCAAGGTGCCTACGACCGCGCCCGGCACGGCCACGCCGACCCCGACCCCGACGGCAGCGCCCATTGCGGTTACGGATCTTATGCTTTCGGTCACCAGCGTGACCATGGAACCCGGCGACACGTTCCGCCTGGGCTGCACCATCCTGCCGTCGAATGCCGATGATAAGACAGTGACCTTTGTTTCCGGCAATCCGAAGGTTGCCTCCGTGGACAGCACCGGTCTCGTGACGGCCATCGGCGAGGGCAACGTAACCATCAATGTCTATGCGGGCAGCATTCAGCGCGGCTGCAAGATCCGCGTCGAGAAGCCCTATACGCCTCCGACTGCGACCCCGACGCCGACCAAGACTCCGGTAACTGCCACGCCGATGCCCACGAATACCGCGACGCCGACCCCGACCAATACGCCGACGCCGACACCGACCAATGAGCCGACTCCGACCGACATCCCTGAGGTTGATGTGGAGAGCGTGACGCTGAATAAGACTTCGGTCTCGCTGACGGTCGGCGGCACCGTGACGCTGAAGGCAACCGTCCTTCCGGAGGATGCCACGGATCAGACGGTGACCTGGACGTCCAGCAAGAAGACCGTCTGCACGGTCAGCAAGTCCGGAAAGGTCACCGCTGTAGCCCCTGGTACCGCGGTCATCACGGCGAAGACCTCCAACGGCGAGAGAGCCGCCTGCGAGGTAACCGTTAAGGAAAAGGCTGTAACGAAGGTCAAACTAAACAGCACCACGGCTTCGACCTATGTCGGCCTGACCGTCCAGCTGAAGGCGACCTGCACGCCTTCGGATGCCGCGGATAAGACCGTCTCCTGGAAGAGCAGCAACAAGAAGGTAGCCAAGGTCTCCTCGAAGGGCCTCGTGACCGGCGTACGGGCCGGCACGGCCACGATCACCGCGACGGCAAAGAGCGGCGTCAAAGCGACCTGCAAGGTGACCGTCAAAGAAAAATGGGTCTATGAGTGCAAGAAGGGCGAGGTTTACCGTTATACGACCAGTACCGATACTGTCAAGGAGCTGAGAGACGACGGGTGGACGTATAAAAAGGCTTTCCGCGCTGCCGGAAAATCCACGATTCCGGTCTATTGGATCTACGACAAGAACACGAAGCGCTATCAGTACACGACAAAGAAAGCCACGGCAACGGCAGCCAAGAAAAAAGGCCATAAGGCCGGTACGGCTTTCTACGGAAGCGTTACGACCTCGGTTCCGGTCTATGAGATCTGCAAGGAAGGCAAACGCCCGACTTATGCCTACACGACGAGCAAGACAACCGTAAAGAAGATGAAGAAGGAAGGCTGGACCTATCTGGGCATTGGCTGGCACGCCGAGCTTAAGCCGCTTTCCTGATCCTTCACGGATCCGCTGACGCTGCCCGCGCGCTGCGCGGGCGGCCGGAAAAGAAAAACAAAAAAGCGGCCCTTTCAAGAGGCCGGAAAAGCAAAACAAAGAAGCGGCCCTTTCATGAGGCCGGCAAAGCAAAAAACAAAGGAGCGGCCTTTCGGGAGGCCGCTCTTTTTCTGCGTGACATTAGTTCCCGGACGTGGTACAATACGTTTATTGCATTGCTTTCGATCGCCGGTTTTGGTGGGGGTGCGTTCGCGGAATATGAATTATTTTAAGAGACTGGGCATCGCTGTCATCATCGATGCCGCTGCGCTTTTATTTGCGGCATTTTTTTTGATCCTGGGGGGCATCGTGCCCTTTGGAGAGGGCTTCCGTGTCCCGATTTTTGTCGCGCTGCTCGTCAGCGGATTTCTCGGGATTGCCCGGTATATGTCAAGCCATAAGACCGCCGTGCTGTTCGACCATTCAAGCCTTCTTCTGGGCGCCATCAAGCTTGTGCTGGCATTTATGTCGCTGATTCCGGTGAACCCGTCCGACATCGTCTATTTCGTCAGCTTCGGTTTCCTGATGACGGCCGCCGGGATGTCGCATTTTGAAAATATGATGGTCATCCAGCGTGTCAAGGGCGTTCTGTGGCCGCCGGCGTTATATATTTCCGTACTTGTCACCGGGATCGGCATTATGATCCTCATCGCCGCCCCGCCGGTGGACGGAAGAGGCCGGCTGATCCTGGCCCTCTGCCTGATTGTTGAAGCGCTGGCGAGCCTCTTTGAGGTCTTTCTGCTCAGCAGGAAGCTGACTGAGCTTCATGAGGCCGCGCTTAAGATTGCCGATGACGTGAAGGAGGCCATCAAGAAGGACGATCCCCCGGCCGCCGATAATAAGACCGTCATCAATCTGCTTCCGCTGCAAAACGTCAATATGCTTTCGCCGGAGGAAGTCAAAAAACTGCAGAAGGACGGAGCGCTTCCGGGAGCCTCTTCAGCGCTTTCCGTGTCCGCGAAGCCTGCCGACAAGATCCTGTATCAGGAGGGAGAGGAGAAGGCGGAATCCGCGAAGCCGGAGGGGGAAAAGAAAAAGAAGAAAGTCACGTTCCCGGATGATATCGTTTAATATTCATTTGATCACAGGAGGTAACCACCAATGGTTTATAACACAGTTTTGGATGCGCTTGGCACGACGCCGCTGATTCGGCTTGGACGTATGGCCGAGCCGGGCAGCGCGGAGATTCTGGTAAAGTACGAGGGGCTGAATGTTGGCGGTTCGATCAAAACGAGAACGGCCATGGCCATGATCCGCCGCGCCATAGACCAGGGGCTGCTGCACCCGGACAGCATCATCGTCGAGCCCACCAGCGGCAACCAGGGCATCGGCCTGGCACTTGTGGGCGCGGTGCTGGGTTATAAAACCATCATCATCATGCCGGATTCGGTGAGTGAGGAGCGCAGAATGCTGGTCCGGCATTACGGTGCCGAGGTGATTCTGATTCACGATGCCGGAAATATCGGCAAATGCATCGCCGAGTGTGCGGAGACGGCTGAGCGCATGAAAGCGGAAAACCCGAAGGTCTACGTCCCGCAGCAATTCGAAAATCCGGCTAATGTCTGGGTTCAGGAGAATGTGACGGCTCAGGAGATCCTCAGAGATGTTGACGGCCCGATCGATGGCTTCTGTTCCGGGATCGGGACCGGCGGCACGATCACCGGCATCGGCCGGGCGCTTCGGAAGGCCAATCCGGGCCTCGTGATCTGGGCGGTCGAGCCGGAGCATGCCGCCATCCTCTCCGGCGGCTCCATCGGCACGCATTTGCAGATGGGCATCGGCGACGGGCTGATCCCGCCGATCTTCGATCAGGACATTTACGACGAAATCTGCGTAGTTACGGACGAGGAGGCTATCCAGACTTCCCGGGATCTCGCTTCGAAGGAAGGACTGATGTGCGGAATATCGAGCGGGACAAATGTGTGCGCGGCGAAGAAGCTTGCCCGTATGCTCGGTCCGGGAAAGCGCGTCGTCACCATCCTCCCGGACACCGCCGAGAGGTACTTCTCCACGCCTCTCTTCGATGAATAAGGCGGCTTACCCCGGGAAGTGTCAGCCGTAATACAGAATCCCTGTCGTTCCGAGCGAATGATTTCGTAAGAACATATGCGGTACGAGAAGCGCATCCGGCGGGAAGGCGCACGGCCGGCGTTCCATCCCGAGCCTGTCCGCCGGCCATGAATACGGAAGGAGAAAATATGGACGAGAACAAAAACCCAGCCGAAGAGGCGAAAAAGGCCTGGGAGGCGATGCAAAAGCACAAAGAAGAATTTCTTAATCGAAAGAACAGCGGGAACGCCTCCGGCGGCAGGCCGAAGAAGCCCGTGGATACGAAAAAAACCGTTCGCATCAGCCTTCTGGTTGTCCTCGCCATCGTCATTGCGGCCGCGCTCTTCAACGCCTTTTATAAAGTCAGTGAACAGGAACAGGCCATCGTGACGACCTTTGGCAAGGTTACCGACATCCGCGGAGCAGGGCTGTACTTCAAGATCCCCTTCGTGCAGAAAGTGAACAAGGTCGATACCACGACCCACGGCATGCCCATCGGCTACCGGTCCTCGGACGATCCCTACAATACCTACGGCGCCTATGACGGACAGGGCTCCGGCGCTTTCTACGATACCGTCGAGCACGAGTCCGTCATGATCACGAAGGATTTCAACTTTGTCGACGTGGACTTTTATCTTGAATACCGCGTGAGCGACCCGGTAAAATACCTTTACGCGTCTTCGGACCCGCAGCAGATTCTGCGGAACCTCGCCATGGCCTGCATCCGCTCGACCGTCATCAACTTTGACGTGGATGATGTGATCACGACCGGGAAGAGCCAGATCCAGGCAGATGTCCGCGAGAAGCTGGAGACTGAGCTTTCGGCAAATGACATCGGCCTTCAGGTGGTGAATCTCACGGTGCAGGATGCGGAGCCGCCGACGGATCTGGTCATGGCCGCCTTCAAGGCCGTTGAGACGGCCAAGCAGGGCAAGGAGACCACGGTAAACAACGCAAAGCGATACCGCTCGGAGCAGATTCCGGAGGCGGAGGCCGAGGCGGACCGTATCACACAGGAGGCGGAGGCCAAAAAGGAAGCCCGCATCGCGGAGGCGGAGGGCCAGACCGCCCGCTTTGAGAAGCTTTATGAAGAGTATGTAAAGAATCCGCTGATCACGCGCCAGCGCATGTTCTACGAAGCCCTGGAGGACGTCCTTCCGAAGCTGAAGGTAGTCATCAGCGACGGCGATCTCAAGGCGTATATGCAGATCGATGAGACGGAAGAAGCTGTCAAAACCGCGTCCGCGGTCCCGACGCCTTCGGCGGCTGTCCGCGAGGAGCCTGCCGGCGACATCCCGGCCGAGGCGGAGTAAGCAGAGCCTTCCGAGAATGTAAGAGGATACAGATATGAAGAAATTTGTAAAAGTCTTAATATGCCTCGTTATTCTTGCCGCGATCGTGGGGGTATTTGGAGCGGTCTATACCGTGAAGGAAAACCAGTATGCCGCCGTCATGCAATTCGGCAAGATCGTGCGGGTCGACGAGACCGCCGGCTTAAAGATCAAGATCCCGTTCATTCAGACGGTTACCTTCATCCCGAAATCGATCCAGATCAACGACACGGCCGCGTCCGACGTCATCACCGAGGACAAAAAATCCATGATCGCGGACAATTATACGCTCTGGAAGGTGACGGATCCCATCAAGTTCGCCCAGACGCTGAGCGCCTCGACCGCCATGGCCAATGACCGCACCTCGGTGGCGACCTACAACGCCACCAAGAATATCATCAGCTCCATGACTCAGGACGAGGTCATCGCCGCAAGAGGCGAGAAGCTGACCACGCTCATCACCGAGGATGCCAACCGGAATATGGGCAATTACGGCATTGAGATCGTGAAGACCGAGATCAAGTCTCTGGATCTCCCGGAGGACAATAAGGAAGCCGTTTACGAGCGCATGATCTCGGAGCGGAACAACATTGCCGCCTCCTACACGGCCGAGGGAAAGGCGGAGGCGCAGAAGATCCGCAACGAGACGGACCGGCAGGTCATCGTCATGAAAGCAGAAGCGGAGAAGCAGGCGGACGTCCTCGTGGCCGAGGGCGAGCAAGCCTACATGCAGAAGATGGCCGAAGCCTACAACGACCCGGATAAGGCGAATTTCTACGCCTTTCTCCGCAGTCTCGACGCGCTTAAGACCTCCCTTTTGGGCGGAAACAAGACCGTTATCCTTGATAAGGAATCCGAGCTCGCGAAGATCCTCTACGGAGCCGGGCTGGTAAGCTGAAAAACAGCCGTTTTGCCTGCAGGGCCGTGCAAGAATCTTCGCGGTCTTTAGCGGTATGCGGCTCGCAAAAAAACGGGCAGAGGGTGGCTTGAGCCGCCTTCTGCCCGTTTTTTCAGGATAAGGTATAGGTGATGGAAAAATGTTCCCGGTCCGCGCGGACCTTCGCCAGCGCCCCGGTCACGATGGGAACCGCCGGCGGCAGATGCCCGAAGTCCGCGTCGAAGAGGATCGGAACGCCCAGATCCCCCAACGCGCCGGTGACGGCCTTGGTCATGTCAAGGCCGAGCATTTCCTCGCCGTAGTGGTACGGACGGCCGAAAAGAAAGCCCGAGGCGTTCTTAAACCACCCGGCCATCCGCATGTGCCAGAGAGACCTGCGGAGGGACATGGGCGTTAAGTCGCACGATTCCAGAAACCACAGGATCCCGTCTCCGGCATAGGCTTCGGCAAATGCGGGGACGCTGTCAAACTGTGTTCCCACGAGGTTTTCCAGACAATCGATGCACCCGCCCAGAAGCCGCCCGGACAGCGACAAATGGTCGGTTTCGACGAGCCCTTCTTCCGGGGCGGGAGAGGGAACGAGGCGCGAAGGCGCGGAACCGGCGCCGGCGGCTTCGCTCTCCGGCAGAAATCCGGGTCTTTGCACAAAGAAGCGGTATTCGGTCTTTTCGGTCACGTTGTAGGGCAGGAGAGGGTGCTCCTCGTCCTTGACCTTCGTCAGCTCAAAGAGCGGGTAGCCGGTAAAGGAAAGCTTCCTTCCGCGAAGAAGGTCATAGGCGTCCGAAAGCGAGGGATGCCAGGGCTCCTGCCCGAAGCTTCCCGCGCAGGGACCGTAGATCGCCGCCGTGTCCAGGAGCGTCGCGGCCAGAAACGTATAATTCGTATTATCCGAAAAGCCCAGATACCATTTCGGCGGGGCTTTTCGCAGCGCGTCCCAGTCCACGAAGGGCAGGATCTCGCACATCAGCTCCCCGCCGCCGCAGCTGATCAGAACATCGCTCTCCCTCGAAAGAAAGCTTTCCGTGAGCTCCCTGCCGCAAAGATCCGCCCGGTTGCTCCGGCCAACGGCCAGATCCAGACGGCAATTCGGTCCGAGCACGGCCTTATGGCCGAGCTTTGCGAATCTGGAAAGCGCACTGTCAAAAAGGCTTGCGTAAGGCTCAATCACGCAGCCGTAGGAGGGCGCGAGAAAACCGATCGTCCCGCCCTCCGGAAGAAAATTCCCGTATCGCATGAAAAGACCCTTTCTGCTTGATCGGCCCGTTTACGGCTCGAGCGAGGTTTGCTCCTGCATCGCCTCGGTGTAGGTGATCCGCTCATTGACGTAATCCAGAACATCCTGCGGGTTGAGGCCATGGACACGCGCAGCCTCCGTGACCGTCTCCATCGCGGATGCCGGGCAGCTTACGCACCCCATCCCGCATTCCATCAGGGCGCGGATCGCGATCGGATACTGCTGCACGATATCTCCCATCAGCATATCTTTTGTCACATACTCTTTGATTTCCATGAAAAACCTCCTTGTTAAAAGCTTAATCGGTTTACATTTTAGCGCAAAAGCACCGGAAGGGCAAGGGTGAAAAAGCGCGAATCGTATGGGAACAGATTCGGCCAAAATAACAAAAATTTATAGAATAATTTATATTTTTCGTGCATTATCCTCAAATGCAGAAGGACAGGAACAAAAACGCAGATTTTTTCTTTCCTTTAGCACGTTTGTGTGTTAAAGTGTTACAGTAATTTTGTTCGGGAAATGGCATTTGCCATGGTCTTTTGAACAACATTTTTTCATGCACAGGGGGTTTTTTATGTTTAACGCAGAAGTCATTGTTTTTATCATTTATCTGGCCTTCATGCTGGGGATCGGCGTGTTCTTCTTCATTAAGGACCGCAACGGCGGCGAGAAGACCTACTTCCTCGGCGACCGGCAGATGGGGCCGTGGGTGGCGGCGCTCTCGGCGGGCGCTTCGGACATGAGCGCCTGGGTCCTCATGGGCCTGCCCACGTCCATTTATGCCTTTGGACTCGGACAGGTGTGGATCGCTATCGGTCTCGGGCTCGGCTATGCCTTAAGCTGGCTGTTTATGGCGCCGCGCCTCCGACGGTTCTCCATCCGCGCGAAGGACTCCATCACGGTTCCGCAGTACCTCACCAACCGCTTCCTCTCGAAATCCAAGGCCCTTCAGGTCATCTGCGCGATCGTGTTCTTTGTCGCCTACACGGTCTACGCGGCCTCCAGCGTCAAGGCCTGCGGGACGCTGTTCCACACGGTTATCGGCATTGACCCGATGGTTGCCATGTACATCGCCGCCGCCATCATCATCGGCTATACCTTCCTCGGCGGCTTCTCGGCGGTCTGCTGGACGGACTTTTTCCAGGGTCTTCTGATTCTCGGCGCGATGCTCGCGGCTCCGATCTTTGCCGCGACGATGATCGATTTCGCCGCGGCGCCGGCGATGCCGGATGGCTACTGGAACCTGTTTACGAGCTGGCAGGATATTCTTTCCGGCCTTGCCTGGGGTCTCGGATACTTCGGCATGCCGCACATCATCATCCGCTTCATGTCGATCCGTTCCGACAGGGAGCTTAAAAAATCCGCGAAGATCGGCATTACCTGGACGCTCATTATCCTGACCTTTGCCGTCCTCATCGGTGTCTTCGGCCGCATGTTCCTCGGTTTTGACGAAGGCATTCAGGCGAACTCACTGGTCTTCATCAGCATGGTTCGCCGCATTTTCCCGGCCGTCGTCTCGGGAATTCTGCTCTCCGCGGTTCTCGCCGCGTCCATGAGCACCGCCGACAGCCAGCTCCTCGCCGCATCCTCCGCATTTGCCAGCGATGTTTACAAGCCGGTGCTGCGCAAGGACAAGGCGAGCGACAAGGAGATCCTCTGGGTCGGCCGCTTCACGGTTCTGGCCGTCGCCATTGTCGCTCTTGTCATCGCGGCAAATCCCGGTTCGGGATCGATCATGGATCTGGTCTCCAACGCCTGGGGCGTCTTCGGCGCGGCGTTCGGACCGGTCATTCTGCTCAGCCTTTTCTGGAAGCGCTTTAATTTCGCGGGAGCCGTGGCCGGCATCGTCGTCGGCGCGGTCGTGGACGTCTGCTGGTTCATTTTCCTCTCGAAAATAGGCCTTTACGAGCTTCTTCCGGGCTTCGTCGCCGGCATGATCGCCGCGATCATCGTTGCGAAGCTGACCAAAGCCCCCGGCAGGGACGTCGAAAAGCTCTTTGACGACGCGGCCAAAGCCGTGGACTGAGCGATGTTATCATTGACCATATTCCCTGAGACCGGAGCGGATGCCCGGTCTCAGCTTTTTTCGGCACTTTTTTGCGATTTGATAATAATTTTTTTGTTGAATTTGTGAAAAAATTTGATATAATTTCAAGTGGAAAGTGAGAAAACACAACATACGATCCTCTGACGGATCGCAGTTTGGATATTATATACAACAATGAGAGATCCGGAGAATATGCGAAACGTAGAGATGCGTTCCGCAGAAAGGAATGAACGTGCATGGCAATGGAAACGATTTTTGAAGCAACGACGAAACGGAAGCGAATCAAGCAGGATCAGAAGGTCTGGAAGTTTATCCGGGACACGAACAGCATCTCGCTTGGCGACCTGAACAAACCGGCGGTTATTGACGGGATCCGGCAGTATACATACGGACAGATGTTTCATGAGTGGGATCGCTATGCGGCTGTCTTTTCGGCTCTTGGGATAACGGAGCAGAACCACGCGCGGGTGGGGATCCTCGGCTCTCCGTCGGCGCAGGTCATTTTCGCGTTTTACGGCCTCAACATGGTCGGCGCGGAGGTGTCTGTCGTACCGTCTTATTTCGCCCTGATGCTGAACCGCGTCCTGCTGACGATCAGTGAGGAAAAGCTTACGGATTTCATCATCACGGACGATTTCGCGCCGGCCAGCCTCGTCGGCACGCTGCTGGCCAGACGCGAAGAGCTTGGCCTTCGGAACGTGATCGTTCTTCACGTTCCGGTCGCGGGCGAGTCGTCGCATCCGATGCTCACCATGGGCCAGGAGATCAAGTACAGCTACCTGAAGGGGATCTTCGGCCCGATCTGCATGGACGAGCTGCTGACCTCCTATGAGACCTTCCCTGTCTCCTACGCGCAGAATGAAAGCAGTGAAACCTCGATCATTCTGCATACCTCGGGAACGACCAGCGGCATGGGCAATCCGGTCGCGCTCTCTGACAAGGCCTTCAATGCCGCTGCCGCCAGCTTCTATAAGATGAAAGACCTTGCTCTTCCCTTTGACAATCTGGTGACGGCCGTGATCGTGGAGCTCAGCAACTGCTACAGCATGATCGACCAGGTGCATCTTCCATTTGCCGTGGGTGCGGGCGTGGTCCTGGTTCCGGCCGGCATCCTGAACCCGACCTTCCACAAGGCCATCCCGGCGCACCGCATTTCCTTCCTGTTTACGGTTGGAGCCATGTTTGAGCGCTGGATGAAGATGCCGGAGCCGGAGAAGAAAACCCTTGATTTCTCCAGCCTTCGTTTCGTGGCGCTTGGCGGCTCGTCCGTTTCGGCCAGGGACAAGAAAAGATACCATGCCTTCCTCGTTGAGCACGGCGGGAGCGAGGATATTACCATCCTGAACGGCTACGGGCTGTCCGAGCTTGGCGGCGCCTGCTGCCTTTCCACGCCGGATCTGGACGACGAGGCGATCGGCTACGCGCTGCCGGGAATGACCATCCGTCTGTTTGACGAGGAGAAGGAGCAGTTCCTTTCCGAGAAGGATTTCCCCGCGGAAGGCGTTCTCTACCTCACCTCGCCGGCGCTGGCGACAAGCACGCTCGACGGGAAGGAGATCCTGAAGACCGAGATGATCGGACGGAAGGCCTATTACTGCACCAACGATTATGTGCGGGTGGAGGCGGACGGAAAGATCATCTTCCTTGGGAGAGCCAACCGCTTCTTCCTCTATGACGAGGGGAAGAAATATGCCTCTGGCCGCGTCGAAACAGAGTTTTCGAGGCAAAACGGCATCGAGGGCTGCGGGATCGTGCCGGTATATATTAAGACGACCCATGACAATATCCCCATGCTCTGCGTAAAGACGCTTCCGGAGACGAAGGACGCGAAGCAGGTCGTGATCGACGGTCTGATGGGCGTCTTTACCGGCGAAAACGCGCTGGATGCCGTGAATGTCCCGTACCGTGTCATGCTCCTCGATGAGCTTCCCAGAAACCGGAACGGGAAGGTTGACCTGTTTAAGATCAACAGGGGCGAGGTGGCCGGCGACGTATATACGGTGGAAACCGCGAAGGACGGAGATCAGATCACCGGGTTCTCTCTGGTCCCCTACGAGGAAGGAAAAGCCGACATGATCCGGGAGGTCCTTCAGGGGATTTCCTCCGACATCAAGGAGAGTATTCGTGTCAGCACGAAGACAGGAAAAGACGGAACGATGGAAACTCCCTGCGAGGTCGTTAAGGACAAAGCGCGGGAGAGCTTCCAGACAATGAACCATATGGGACATCAGATGGTAAACAACCGGATGTGGCAGATGTTCCCGGGCAGGGGACCTGCCGTATTCCCCGGGTTTGGCAGCTTCGTCGGGCAAAAGAGCCCGGCACAGGCAGTGGATAGACAGGATCAACAACAAAAAATGGAGGTACCAAACATGTTTTTCATGGGCAAGACGATGACGGATTTCAACGAGATGAACCGTAAGGGGTTCGAGAAGATGGGAAATATGATGGAACAGATGCAGAAATGGGCTCCCCCGTGTCCGATGCAGTTCTTTGGAATGCCCTTCTGCCAGCAGGCCGCCGGACAGGCCGGGGAAGCCGCCCCTGAGAAGGCCGCTCCGGAGCAGGAGAAGACGGCGGACGGCCAGCAGGATATGCAGAAGCTGTTTATGAACATGATGAATCCGATGAAAATGTTCGAGAATATGCCGAATATGCAGGAGGTGTTCGCGGGCATGCAGAAGATGATGGCGGACATGCCGAAGGCTCCGCAGATGCCGGATCCGCAGAAGATGTTCGACAATATGCAGAAGATGTTCCCGAACACGCCATACAAGCAGAAGATGATCGAGAACATGCAGAAGGCTTACGCCGATATGCAGAACGCGCAGAAGAAGTTTGAGGAAGCGCAGAAGACGTGGGCCGACATGATGAACCCGCAGAAGATGCAGGAGAATATGCAGAAGGCCTGGGCCGACATGATGAACCCGCAGAAGATGCAGGAGAATATGCAGAAAGCCTGGGCTGACATGATGAACCCGCAGAAGATGCAGGAGAATATGCAGAAGGCCTGTGCCGGCATGCCGAACCCGATGCAGGCTTTTGCGAATATGTGGGGCCAGCAGCCGGCTGCGAATATGCCGAACCCGATGCAGGCTTTTGCGAATATGTGGGGCCAGCAGCCGGCCGCGAATATGCCGAACCCGATGCAGGCCTTTGCCAACATGCCGAACCCGATGCAGGCCTTTGCCAACATGCCGAACCCGATGCAGAATTTTGCAAATATACCGAATCCGATGCGGTCCTTCGCCGACCTGTGGAAGCAGCAGGCTCCGCAGAATATGCCGGATCCGATGCAGGCTTTTGCCGCCATGTGGAACCCTCAGATGTCCGCGAACATGCCGAATCCGATGCAGGATATGATGTCCGCCATGCAGTCGAGGGCGAACCAGATGTTCGAGAACATGAACCAGATGAACCAGTCCATGCTCGCCATGGTGCAGACAGTCTTTGAACAGAACAGCAAGATGCTGGAGAAGTTCATCGCCGTCACACAGCCTGCGGCTCCGAAGGCAGAGGAGGAAGCGGTCCCGGCCGAAGAGGATGTTCCCGTGGAAGAAATTCCCGCGGAGGACGTGACCGTGGAGGAAGTCCCCGCGGAGGAGGCTCCCGCGGAGGAGACTCCCGCGGAGGAGGCAAATGAGTAATTAAGAGAAGAAGTACCAAGAATACCCCGGTCTTTTGTTCGGAAGACCGGGGTGTTTTACAGCCGGGCCGCTTAGGATCCGGAAAACCATCAGCAAAACCATCTTCCGGTCTTTTCCTCCAGCAGCGGGGATAACTCGTTGCTTATATGTACAAGTTGTGATAGTATTGAGAAAAATATACCGATCAAAAGATCGGAAAGGGGGAGAATATGGCTGTCGGAAAATACCTGAATTACCTTAATGAAAGCTACAAGAAGAGTCGAGGTACCTTCATCCTGTTAACGATTCTTCGCGTCATGGTCATCATCACGATGATCCGGTGCATTATCACGGGAAATTACGAAAACGCCCTGATCTGCGTGCTTTCCCTTATTTTGTTCCTGATTCCCGCGATCTTGCAGGATGCGATGAGGATCACCATTCCTCCGTTTTTCCAGGGAGTCATTTTTGTATTCATTTTCGCCGCGGAGATCCTCGGCGAAATCGACCATTACTATGTGGAAATTCCCGGCTGGGATACAGTGCTCCACACCATCAACGGCTTTCTGTTTGCGGCGGTCGGCTTTTCTCTGTTTTATCTCCTGAACCGGGCCAGCAAGAACGTATATTTATCCCCGTTCTATCTGGCGGTGGTCGCATTCTGCTTTTCCATGACCGTCGGCGTCGTCTGGGAGTTTTTTGAATTTACCATGGATCAGCTGTTTTACCTGGATATGCAGAAGGATTTCATCGTG
>CACZBB010000019.1:0-22830 GCA_902779245.1 uncultured Lachnospiraceae bacterium
ATTTTATGGTTCATACACAGGCTGATTTATGTCACTGGCCCGTGCCAAACAGCGACGCGCAGCTAGTCCTTTAGGGCGAGTGTTTGGCACGGGAGTGACGTGTAACCTTTTTCCAGAATTATCCGCCCGAAAGATTCCGGACAAACGGGCGGCGTCATCGGAGACATTATTGGACGACACAACAGGAAGGATGAAAAAAGCTCTTTGAAATCATGATTCCCGCAAATGCATAAATTTACAGCATAGTTTCAGACTCATCTGCAGTCACAATCCCAAGAGCAAGTATAAGTTACCTAAATTTTACCATAAATATAGGCTGATAACAACAAATTATGAAATAAAATGCCGGAACGAAAAAAGCCGCGCCCGTAAGCGCAGCTTTTTTGCTCACCGTATCGCGTTGACGCCGTTGATGACCAGGATGCTCCCGATGCCCATGATGATGCCGGCAAGGAGCACGCCCGCGATAACCGCGAGAACGCTTTTCTTAAAATCCATGTCCAGAATGCTGGCGGCCAGCGTCCCGGTCCAGGCGCCGGTTCCCGGCAGCGGAATGCCGACAAAGAGAAACAGCGCGAAATAAAGCCCCTTTCCGGCCTTGGCCTTCAGCTTCTCGCCGCCGCTGTGCCCTTTTTCCAGGCACCAGGTAAAGAATTTGCCGATGACCTTCTTATCCTTTCCCCACTCCAGCACCTTCCTCGCGAAGAAGAAAATGATGGGCACGGGAAGCATGTTGCCGATGATGCAGAGCGCGTACGCCTGCCCCGTCGGAATCCCCATCGCCAGCGCGTAGGGCAGCGCCCCGCGAAGCTCGACAAGCGGAACCATGGAGATCAGGAACGTAATAATGTAATGTTTCAGCATGAAGTCTCCTCCCCGGCCCCGTAGGATCGGACCTTATAAACATACCCCTCCAGAACCTCAAAAAATTCCTGCATCTCCTCGTCTGTGCCGATGGTCACGCGCAGATAATTCCGGATCCGGTCCCGGTCAAACCATCGCACGTATATGCCGCGGCCGCGTAGATACTCAAAAATCTGCCGGGCGGGAAGAAGCGGGTGCGTGACGAAGAGGAAATTCGCCGCGGATTCCTCGAAGCAAAAGCCCAGTTCCCGGAAACGCCTCTCGGCCCGGCCGCGTGTGCGCACGATCTTCTGGCAGTTCTGCTGAAAATGCTCCGTATCCCGCATGGCGGCGGCCGCCGCGCGGATGATCGGCGTGCTCAGCGTGTAGGAATTGAAGCTGTATTTTGCGTCCTGCAGGAACCTGATCAGCCGCTCGCTGCCCATGGCGTAGCCCACCCGGAGGCCGGCCATGCTTCGGGATTTCGAAAAAGTCTGAACGACCACGAGATTCTCGTATTTGTCGATGAGCGGCAGCGCGCTCTCCCCTCCGAAATCAATATACGCCTCATCCACGATCACAACGCTGTCCGCATTTGCCGAGACAATGCGCTCAATCTCGGAAAGCGGGAGGAGACTCCCGGTCGGCGCGTTCGGATTCGCCAGAACAATACCGCCGTTAGGCGAAAGATAATCTTCCGTGCGGATATGAAAATTCTCATCCAGGGGCTTTGCGGTATAAGGGATCCGAAAAAGATCACACCAGACCTCGTAAAAGCTGTAGGTGACGTCCGGAAACAGGACCGGCTTCCCGCCGTTAAAAAACGTCAGAAAAAGCATGGCAAGGACATCGTCCGATCCCACGCCGACGAAGACCTGTTTCTTAGTAAGCCCATAGGTTTCGGCAATCGCCTCCACAAGGTCCTCGGCCTTCGGATCCGGATATCTGCGGAATTCACCCTTGCCGATATCGATCAGGGACGGCAGAACCGCCGCGCTCGGCGGATACGGATTCTCGTTCGTATTCAGCTTGATGATCCTTTCCCCCCGCGGCTGCTCACCCGGCGTATAAGGAACCACGCGGCGAACATTTTTCTCCCAGCTCATAAAAATGCATCTCCTTCAGGTAAATGTTGTCCGGCCACAGGCAAAGGCTTTTTGAAGCCCGGGCCGAATTGTCCGTGAAAAACAGATCAGGAAAGTCCATAGTCTCCGGCCAGCTTCGCGAAGCCCGAAAGCGCCCCCTCCACGGTATGTCTTGAGACGCAGTAGGCAAGCCGCACCCAGCCCGCGCAGCCAAAGCTCGATCCCGGAACGATCAGGATCCTTTCCTCTTTGGCTTTCCTGACAAATGCCTTCTCGTCCGCTTCAGGGGATTTGATCCAGAGATAAAACGCTCCCTTCGGCTCGACAAATGTAAAGCCGAAAGCGGCCAGATTCTCTGTCAGTATGCGGCGGTTCGCGTCGTAAAAGCCGACGTCCGAGCTGCAGTCCAGGCATTTCGCCACCGCCCGCTGCATAAGGGACGGGGCGTTCACAAAGCCGAGGATCCGGTTCGCGGTATTGGCCGCGGCGATGAAATCTTCAAAGCCCTCGATCCCGGAGGGAATGACGAGATATCCGATGCGCTCGCCCGGCAGCGAAAGGGATTTACTGTAGGAATATCCGACGATGGCATCCGCATACATGGAAGGAACCCACGGAACATCGATCCCGTCATAGGCGATCTCCCGGTAGGGCTCGTCGCTGAAAAGATAGATGGGGTTTCCGAAGCGCTCTTCCGCTTCCCGAAGGACCGCCGCCACGGCCTCGATACTCTCCCGCGTATAGACCGCTCCGGTGGGGTTGTTCGGGGAATTCAGAATGAGGGCGCGGGTACGCTCCGTAATGGCTTCGCGGATGCCCTCCGCGTCCGGCTGGAAGGTGTCCGGCATAGCCGGAACAGCCACGAGCTTCCCGTCATAATTTCCGACGTAGGAACGGTACTCGCCGAAATACGGGGAGACCGTGATCACCTCGTCGCCGGGGTTTAAGATCGTTTTGAAAAAAACGTTCATCCCGCCGGCCGCGCCGACCGTCATCAGGATGTTGGAAGCCCCGTAACGCGTACCGTATTTTTTGTTCAGAGAATCCGCCACGGCCTCCCGGACATCCTCATAGCCGGAATTGTTCATATATCCGTGAACCAGCACCGGGTCCTCTTCGTCGAGAACCTGCCGGATCGCCTCCGCGACCTCCCGCGGCGCGGGCACGTTCGGATTGCCCAGACTGAAATCATAAACATTTTCGGCGCCGTATTGGGCAGCCATCTTTTTCCCTTCCTCGAACATCGCCCGGATCGCCGAGCTGTTCACGACAAAACCTTTCATCTTTTCCGAAATCATCGAAAAAAACCTCCATATCTCCCGAAAGCCTGTGTCCTAGCCGGTCATAGCCAAAAAATCAGTAACCAATACACTGGCAATACTATACACGTAAAAAGCAGTACTTGCAAATATTTCTTAAAAATTTTATAATCATATTCGCATGTTTAAATACTTTCAGAAAGGAAGCTGCTTATGAAGAAAATATTTGCAGGTATCGCTGCCGTACTGTCTGCCCTGGCCCTGATCGGCTGCGGGGGCGCTGATTCCGCCGCGAAGGACAAAAGCGGCCCGACCGTAACGCCGACGCCCATCACCCTCGAGAATTATTCCGGCGATCGGCCGGCGGTCGAGATCGTCATCCGGGACTACGGCACGATCAAGGCCGAGCTCTATCCCGACATCGCACCGATCAGCGTAAAAAATTTTCTGGACCTTGTGGACCGGCACTTTTATGACGGGCTGACCTTTCACCGCATCATCGACGGCTTTATGATGCAGGGAGGCGCGCCCAACAGCGAAAGTCCTGCCGTGACGCCGATCAAGGGGGAATTTTCGTCAAATGGCATCGAGAACACGATCTCGCATGTGCGGGGAATCCTCTCCATGGCCAGAACGCCGGATCCGGACTCCGCGACCTCACAGTTTTTTATTGTCCAGGGGAATCCGACCTATCTCGACGGCGCCTATGCGGGCTTCGGAAAGGTTCTCTCGGGGATGGATGTCGTGGACGCGATCTGCAAGGCCGTACCGGTCGAGGACGACAACGGAACCGTCCTTCCCGAAAACCAACCCGTCATCGAAACGATCCGAAGAGCTGCATGAAAACGGCCGGGGAAAGCCCCGGCCGTTTTTTATATCTCCGTGATCAGGAGGACGAGCCATTCGTCGCCCTTCATCGTTTCAAGGGATTTCTTCACCATCCGGAAATCCTCCGTATTTTTTGTAAAGACACAGTCCGGATAAGCCTCCAGCAGCGTGAATTTGACGAAGAAAGTCTCCGGGTTCTCAATATCGAGACAGACAAAAAAGCCATCCTTTTGCAGGTCGGCAATCTGGCTTCCCCGGATCTCCTGGTCGCTGAACACAAAAAACTCCGACTTCAGCGTTCCGACATCCCCATAGCTCTCACGGATCCTCAGGCCCATCCGGATATCCGGCCACTGACCGGCCTCCGCCCGGAGCGTCTCCGCTGATTCCATGATAATATAGATCCAGTTTTCAGCCCCCATAAGGGTAATCAGCCTGCAGAGCTTTTCAACGTTTTCCTTGGTTGACTCCGTACCGAAAAGCTCGATAAACAGTGTTTTCTTTTCCCGCACCGCAAGGGATACCGCTCTGAGAGCCAGCTCCTGGCTGTCTTCCGGATTCCGGACCCGGAAATGCCAGGCCTCCTCTTCCTCTGTTTTCATGATGCTGAGCGCCTGATCGGTATCCGAGGCGACTGCCCCGATATCCTCCGCGAGAATGCCTTTGTAGGGAGTCAGCACCAGATGCCTTCGAAAAAGAGGAAGCATATTGGACAGGATAAAGCCGACGAGAAGGCCGACCGCGGTAAACCCGACAACGCGGATATAAAACCAGGTCCTTTTGTCCCGCTTAGGTCGGATCATGCGCTCGGGCTGGACGTGGGACAGATAGTATTCCGTCAGCCGGAGGATCTGAAGCGGCGCGACCAGCATGCTGCAGGTATAGGCAACAAGGATACCGAAAATACTGACCGCGAAGGTGATCGCGATCGGAACTTTCATTTCCATAAGGAAATAAGGGAGAAGCACCCGAAAAAAAACGGACAGAAGATCCGCCGGGAGCGCGATGCCCACAATCATAAAAAAATAAGCCTTCACGGCGCCCCATTTATCCGCAGCGATCAGTCTCCGGGAACAGGCAAAGCTATCGAGCGGCTTTTCCCCGCCAAGCAGGACAAAATGCATGCTGTAGAGATACATGAAGGCCACGATCAGGATCAGAAGATCGACCGCAAAAAGCAGTAAGAGAAGGCCCGAACTGTCCTGCGCGAGATGGAGCAGATAGGATAACGGATGCAGCTCCTTCGTGATCGTAAGGGAGATGCCGACACCGGTGATCGGACGCGCGAGCGCCAGATAAATAAGCAGCAGAACGCCGGCGGGCGACCGAAGAAGCCGCAGGTCCTTCACGGATTCCCGGATCAGCTCAAAGATGCTCCGCCGCCGGCCTTCCAGGACGTCAACGCTAAGCAGGATCATCGCGTTGACATCAAAAACCGTATAAAAGATCACCAGCACGGCGGCGAGCAGGATGAGCAGAAAGATCGCCGGGTGAAGCAGGACGCTCAGCCAGTTCGTGTTGGTGATGCTCCCGATCCCCGTCGCCGTAAGAATCCACCGAAAAAGCCTGCGGGACAGCAGACCGGCGGGGATCAGGATCACCTTCGTTACAAATTGATAGCGGAAAATACGCGGAATCGCGGTTTCATATTCGTTATAGTAATCTCGAATCCGCCGAAACATCGCGCACCCTCCCTTCTCCTCAAAGCGCAGACGTTACTGGATTTCAAGCTTCCGGAAGTTCTTCTTTCCCCGGCGGAGAATAAAATCGCCGGCAGTGAAAGCGTCTTTTTTCACCGACTCGAAGAGATCCGTGACCTTTCGGTCACCGATGGAAACGCCGCCCTGCTGAATCGCCCGGCGGGCTTCTCCGTTGGAAGCGCACAGGCCGGCTTTGACCAAAAGCCCGATCACGCCGATCTCGTCATTTTCAAAATCGTCGTCCGAAAGAACCGTCGTCGGGATCTCGGCCTTCGCTCCGCCGCCGAAAAGCGCCTTCGCGGCATCCTGGGCTTTCTGCGCCTCTTCTTCGCCGTGTACCAGCTTCGTCAGCTCAAAGGCCAGGATCTCCTTCGCGCGGTTCAGCTCCGCGCCTTCCCACTTGTCCATCGCGTCGATCTCTTCAAGCGGCAGGAAGGTCAGCATGCGGATGCACTTGAGAACATCCGCGTCCGCGACATTCCGCCAGTACTGGTAAAACTCGTAGGGGGAGGTTTTGTTCGGGTCGAGCCAGACCGCGCCCGAGGCCGTCTTGCCCATCTTCTTGCCCTCGGAGTTGAGGAGGAGGGTGATGGTCATGGCGTGGGCGTCCTTGCCGAGCTTCCGGCGGATAAGCTCCGTTCCCGCCAGCATGTTCGACCACTGGTCATCGCCGCCGAACTGGAAGTTGCACCCGTAGTCCTGGAACAGGCGGTAGAAATCGTAAGCCTGCATGATCATGTAATTGAATTCCAGGAAGGTCAGGCCTTTTTCCATCCTCTGCTTATAGCACTCGGCGGTGAGCATCCGGTTCACCGAAAAATGCGCACCGACCTCACGGAGAAAATCGACATAGTTAAGACCCAGCAGCCAGTCCGCGTTGTTCACCATAAGAGCCTTGCCGTCCGAGAAGTCGATAAAACGGCTCATCTGCACCTTGAAGCAGTCAATATTGTGCTGGATCGCCTCTTTTGTCAGGACCTTGCGAAGATCCGTGCGGCCCGAAGGGTCTCCGATCATGCCCGTGCCGCCGCCCAGCAGCGCGATCGGACGGTTGCCGGCCATCTGCAGGCGCTTCATCAGGCAGAGCGCCATAAAGTGCCCGACATGGAGGCTGTCCGCGGTCGGGTCAAACCCGATGTAAAAGGTCGCCTTGCCCGAATTCACCAGCTCGCGAACCTCTTCTTCATTCGTCACCTGAGCCAGAAGGCCCCTTGCCTTCAGTTCCTCATAGATCTGCATCTTTATCACCCTCCTCGAAATAATATCCGTATAAAAAATCGTAGTTTCCGTTCAGAAGGACAGGCTTCGCAGCCCGGTTACAGCGCCTTCAGGTACGCGAACGGATCCTCGTCGGTAAGAAATCTCTCAATGTGGTACGCGCAGGGCATGGCAACCCTCTCCTCCCGAAGGATCCGGCGAACCTCGTCGCGGTCCGCAAGCAAAGGCTCGATCTCCTCCGTCACCTCCATAAAGTCCTGGCTGAGCTCACCGGAAATATAGCCGAAGACGATCGCGCAGCTCTCGTCGGTCATGCCTACGGAAGAAAATCTCGGTTTCTCACATACGGGGTTTACATCCAGCGGAGACAGCAAAAGACCGGTCTCCTCATGGATCTCGCGGACGGCCGCCTCCCGGCAGGTCTCGCCGGGATCGCACAGTCCGGCCGGCAGCTCATAGACGTAGCCGCCCAGCGGATAGCGGTACTGCCGCACCAGAAGAACCTTTTCGCGATCCTCCGTCAGCGCGTAGATGATCACCCCGTCCGGGTGGTTATCCCCGCGGACAGCTTTGAGGTCGCCGGCCGTCTCCGCGCGGGAAGCCACGTAGTAGCTTCCCGCAGAGCCGTCACGCCTCGTCACGAAGAACTCATAAAGGTTCAGGAAACGGTTCCGGGTCTGCTTTTCGATTCGGTCGATCTTTCCCATCTTTAAAGCTCCTCCAGCAGTCTGCTGTAAAAAACGACCGTCGTATAAAGGTTCTCAACCAGGATGGATTCGTTCACACCGTGAACCGTCGCCCGCTCGGCCGCCGTCATCTCCATCGGTGAGAATTTATAGACATTTTTCGATATTTCATGGAAAAAGCGGCTGTCCGTCCCGCCATTTAACTGGTACGGGGCAAAAGCCGCGTCCGGCCAGACGCGGGCGGTGACTTTGCGAAGCATCTCCCACTGCGGACAGTCGATCCGGGAAACCGTCGTCGGGTTCGTCCCGTCGATGAGATCGACGCGGATCTCCTTGTCGCGCACGGCTTTCCGAAGATGCTCCGCCCCGCTCTCCAGGGTTTCTCCGGGGAGAAGACGCAGATTAACGCCCATCGCCGCCTGGGACGGCAGGACATTAAAGGCGGAATTGGCCTCCAGGATCACCACGGCCGCCGTCGTGCGAACCATCGCGCGGGAGCTGCCGCCCGCGAGGGACGCCGCCGTGCTCACCAGCGGGGCAAAACGCGAAACATTTGCAAAAAGCGGCCTGACGGGAAAGGAAGCCTGATCGGAAAGCTCCTCGAACATCTTCCGGACCGGCGGTGTGATCCGGGCGGGGAAAGCGTATTCACTGATCCGGACCGCTGCCTTCGCCATCCGCGCGGCGAGCGTCTTTTTCGGAGGGGTCGAGGCATGCCCGCCCTTCCCTTCGATGCTCAGCATGTAATTGGCCGTGCCCTTCTCCGCGATTCCGACCATCGCCACTTTTTTGTGGAAGCCCGGAACGCCTTCCGGAATCACCGCGCCGCCCTCGTCAAGAACAAAAGCCGGCCGGACGCCCTGACTTTTCAGGTATTTAACAATATTGGCCGTGGTCTCGCCGTGGGTCTCCTCCTCCCCGCCAAAGGAAAGATAGAGATCATTTTTCGGCCGCCAGCCGGAAGCGAGCGCATTGTCCGCGGCCTCCGCGATGGCCCAGAGCGTCGACTTTGTGTCGAGCGTTCCGCGCCCGTAGATCCGGCCATCCGCCATCTCCGCGGCAAATGGCGGATGGATCCATTCCTTCGGATCCGCCGGGACGACATCGTAGTGCGCCATCAGAACGGAGGGCGCCTTCGCGCTCTCTCCCCGAATATGATAGAGAATTCCCGTCGGCGCGACGCTGTACACATCCGACGCCCTGTAAAGCGATGGAAAACGCCCAAGGAGGAGGGAGCGGAACGCAAGATAAGCCTCCTTGTCCAGCTTCCCGGGATCCGGCACCGAAACCGTCGGAATGCGGATCATGGCACGGAAATCCTCTATGATCTTTTCTTTGTTTATCCTGCCAAAGGTCATCCCCCTGCTCCTTCCGCTCGTGATGAATGCTATTAGCCGCTGACGCAAAAGCTGCGCCAGCGGCTTTCATTCATAGCCTCTCTCTGCCCGTTTCAAATGCAAAAAGACGTTTGCGGCCTCCCGCGTCTAAAGAGACCCGCGCCGCTGTCCGGCACTTCTTTACGGAGTGCGGAGATCTCCGACAAAAAAGAGCGCCACGGTGCCCGGTCCGGTATGCGCGCCGATGACGGTGCCGATATCGCTGATCTCGGCTTCGCCATCGATGTTCGGGAACTTCGACTCGACCAGCGCCTTCACCTTCTTCGCGTCCTCCAGGCAGCCGGAATTGGAGATTCTCACCTTTCCGCTGTACTTCAGGCCGTTCTCGGCGTGCTGTTCCATCTCCTTCACCTGCTCTTCGATCACCTTCCGCTTCGTGCGGACGTTCCGGCGCGGGATGAGCTTTCCTTCGTTGTTCACGTTCATCAGCGGGCAGATATTCAGGGCGTTCCCAATGATTCCCTTCGCCTTGGAGATGCGGCCGCCGCGCCAGTAGCTCGTAAGGTCCGTGGAGAAGAACCAGTGATGGACGTGGAGACGAATCCTGTCCGCGTAGGCCAGAAGCTCGTCCATGCTCGCGCCCTCGTCCCGCTTATCCGCGAGGAGCTCGACAAAAAGCCCAAAGCCCGCGGACGCGGCCAGAGAATCAAAAACCTCGATCCGCCGCTCCGGATACTTTTCCCGCAGGATCGCGGCGGCGGCATTGGCCGAATTGATTGTTCCGGTGATGCCCGACGAAAGGGTTGTATGGAAGATGTCCTTCCCGTCCTGAAGGAACGGCTCCCAGAAGGTCGCGTATTCCGTCGCGTTGATCTGCGAGGTTACCGGCATAGCGCCGGCCGCCACCCGGCGGTAAAACTCATCGATGGGGATGCTCAGCCCAAGGTCATCTGCGTAGGTAACCCCGTCCATCTCAAAATGAAAGCAAAGAAACGGGATCTTTCTTTTCTCAAAGAAAGCCCTGGGACGGTCCGCCGTCGAGCAGGTCGTTAATACATAATCTGCCATAATCATATCTCTTCTTTCTGGATATCATCGATACAGGAATGTGTACGCGGACAGAGCCTGTATCGGTTCCCGGCATCCGCCGGACACGATCTTATTCTATCATATATAAAATATGCTTTCCATCCCTTTTTCAACAAAATTGCCGCTTACGGTGTCCGCAGATCGCCGATGAAGAAAAGGGCGACGGTTCCGGGTCCGGTGTGAGCGCCGATCACGGTGCCGATGTCGCTGATCTCAACCTCTCCGTCAAGCTTCGGAAATCTCGACTCGATGAGCGCCTTCACCTTCTTCGCATCCTCGATGCAGGCGGAGTTACTAATCCGCACCTTTCCGGTGTAGCCCGCGCCGCCCTCGGCGTGCTGCTCCATCTCCCGGACAATCTCCTCGATCACCTTCCGCTTCGTGCGAACGTTCCGGCGCGGGATCAGCTTTCCCTCGTCGTTCACGTTCATCAGCGGGCAGATGTTAAAGGCGTTGCCGATAATTCCCTTCGCCTTCGAGATCCGGCCGCCGCGCCAGTAGCTCGTAAGGTCCGTGGAGAAGAACCAGTGATGGACATGAAGGCGGAGCTTTTCCGCACAGGCTTTGATCTCGTCAAGGCTGGCTCCTTTGTCCCGCTGATCCGCCAGAAGCTCGATAAAAAGTCCGAGCCCGGCCGAAGCGGCCAGAGAGTCCATGACTTCGATCCTGCGCTCCGGATACTTATCCCGAAGAAAATTGGCGGCGGCATTTGCCGAATTATACGTGCCGGAAATCCCGGACGAGAGCGTAAGATGGAAGATATCCTTCCCCTCCTTCAGAAAGGGCTCCCACAGCTTCACATACTCATCCACGTTGACCTGCGAGGTCACGGGCATGGCGCCGGCCGCAACCTTGCGGTAAAAATCACGGATGGGAAAGCTCTTCCCCAGATCATCCGGATAGGTCGTCCCATCCATCGTAAAATGAAAACAGGCAAAGGCGATCTCTCTCTTTTCAAAAAACTCTCTTGGCCGGTCTGCCGTTGAGCAGGTTGTCAAAACATAATCTGCCATGGTCGTTTCTCATCCTTTCCAAAATACTTAAATGTTTTTATGTTTCTAACTTATAGTATAACACAACCGGGCAAATATTTCCACAACATTTCGAACAAAGATATCTTTTCAAAACAATTTTGTAAAAAAGCCGCGACGGGCAGATTGTCCGGCACGGCTTTCCTTCTTCTTTTATTTCTTTTTCTCCCATCCGGGATGGAAGCTTTCTTCGGAGATGAGGTTGATGTATTTCGTCTCGGTCTTCGAGTAGAGAATTTTCTGCGCCGAGAAGAAGCTGACATAATCCGAAAGCATATAGCTGGTACCGATGACGATGGCAAAATACCCCATCCCGGTAAAGCCGAAAAGCTCGAAGGCGATAAAAAGACTCGTCACGGGGCTGTTGGTCACCGCGCAGAAGACGCCGCACATCCCGCAGGCCGCGCAGATATTCGGCGGAAGCCCAAGCAGCCCTCCGAGAAAGCTCCCCAGCGTCGCCCCGACAAAGAAGCTCGGAACGATTTCGCCGCCCTTAAAGCCCGAGGAGAGCGTGAGGCAGGTAAAAAGGATCTTCAAAAGAAACGCCCAGGGCACAGCGGGCGCGGCAAACGCGGCCTTGATGACGCCCGAGCCCAGCCCGATGTAGTCGTGTCCGAGAAGAAAGGCCAGTACCGCCACCGCAAGTCCACCGGCCATCACGCGCACATAGGGGTTGGGGATCCATCTGGGAAAATACTCATGCGTCAGATGGATGGCCCAGCAAAAAAGGATGCCGGCGAGGGCACAGGCGATGCCGAGAAGAATGGTCTTCGGAAATGCCCATGAATAAAGCTCCGGGACATTTTCAACGGCGTAGGGAACCAGATGGTTCGTCTGAGCGCCCAGCCAGACGGCGGCCGCGTGGGCGACAAAGGAGCTGAAAATGCAGGGCACCAGGGCCGCGTAGTACATGACGCCGACGCTCACGAATTCCATCGGAAGAAACACGGCCGCCAAAGGCGTTCCGAAAAGCGCGGAGAAGGCCGCGCTCATGCCGGCCATGACGATGATGTTGGTGTTGCTCTGATTAAGGCCAAGACCCCGCGCGGCGAAGCTCCCGATGCTGCCGCCAAGCTGGAGGGCCGCGCCCTCACGTCCGGTAGAGCCCCCGAAGAGGTGGGTCAGCACCGTGGAAACCATCACCAGAAGGCCCTGGACGATCGAGACCTTCTTTCCCTCACGGATCGCCTCGATCACCGAATTCGTTCCGCGATCATTTCCATGCCCGGTTTTTTGATACATAAAAACGATCAAAAGGCCTGCGAGCGGCAGAAGCCAGATGATCCAGGTGTGGCCTTCCCGAAAGGACGTTGCGTAGTGGATGCCTATGCCGAAGCCGCTCGTTACCGCCCCGACGATTGTTCCGACCGCGATGCCCAGCACCGACCATTTTAATAAGGAAAGAACATCCTTCCCCAATCGTTTCATCGCTGCTCTCCCCCTGCTGTCACTTGTTTTTTTGTCCATAACCGCGGTACATCCTTGCGGCGTCGGCGAGCTGCTCTTCGGTGAGGACGGCCGGCGTTCCGGCACACATGCACCGCCACTGCACCTCCGCGCACCACTCACAGTCTTCCATGACGCGGAAAGCGGCCGCGATGTCCTTCCCGACCGTGAGGATTCCGTGGTTGCGAAGAAGCACGGCATTCATCCGGCCGATCGCCCGGGCCGCCGCGTCGGCAAGCTCCGGCGTCCCGAAGGTCGCGTAATCCGCGAGGGGCACCTCGCCCTCCCCCGCGGAGAGGATCGCAAAATGCAAAGGCCGGATCGGCTCCTGCATGCAGGCCAGGGTGGTTGCGTACATGGAATGTGTATGAACGATCCCCCGGATATCCGGGCGTACCCGGTAAAGCGCCGCGTGAAGCCCAAGCTCCGAGGACGGGCGGCGTTCCCCGTCGACCACCTTTCCGTTCAGATCGCAGATCACCACATCCTCCGGTCGTGTCTGTTCATAAGCGATCCCCGAGGGACTGATCGCCAGAAGGCCCGTTTCCGGATCAAAGGCACTGATATTTCCCGCGGTGCCCAGCGTCAGCTTCTTTTCCAAAAGCAGCAGCCCGTAATCCACAACCTCTCTGCGGGCCTTTTCCGTAAAAAGCTCCCGAAGCATACAAACCTCCTTATGTTCGATCCGGCCGTTTCTGCACCATCTTTATGCGGCACGCATCGTCTTTGCGGCGAAAACACTCCCGCCGGCTTTCCCTATTCTATCAAAATCATCCCGGCATGACAAGGAAAACCCCGAACTTCCTCACGGCTTTTCCCGGCAGCTTTGTTCACGCCGTTCACAGTAACGAAGGCAAAACGCAGCCTTTATTATGATTCTCCCCGCTGCTTTGCGCCTTGAATCACTCCGAAACTTCCTATATAATATAATAGACCGCGGATCGACCCCGGAGTCTAAACCGCGGCAAATGCAGAAGACGGAGGTTGGGGACTTGAAAAAGGATACCGGAAAAAGGATCCTGCGGGATCTGATCGTATTATCGATCCCAACCATGATCGAAGAGGTCATGTCCACGCTTCTGCAATATGTCGATACGGCAATGGTCGGGCGGCTGGGTGAGGAAGCCACCGCCGCCGTCAGCACGACGACCACCATCAACTGGCTGGTCAGCAGCATCCCCTTCGCGCTGGCCATCGCGGTGATGGCGATGATCTCCCGTGAAAACGGCGCCGGCCATACGGCAAAGACCCGGCAGATCACCGCACAGGCGACCCTTCTGCTGCTTTTCATCGGTGGTCTGCTGACTGTCATCTGTCTTTCGCTTTCGTCCTTTATCCCGGCATGGATGGGCGCGGAAATGACCGTCCGGGGTCCGGCAAGCACATATTTTGCGATCATCAGCCTTCCGCTCATCTTCCGGACCTCGACCATCGTGCTCGGCGCGGCCATCCGCGCAACGAAGAATACCCGCACGCCGATGCTGATCAACCTCGGCGCCAATCTGCTCAACGCCGCGCTGAACGCGCTCTTCATCTATGGGCTGTCCATGGGCGTTGCCGGCGCGGCCATCGCCTCCGCGATCGCCTACACGCTCTGCGGCATCGCAATGTTCCTCGTCACAAGAAAGACCCCGGCGCTGCGATTTACGAAGGAGGATTTCTTTCCCCGGACGCGGCGCAGGAGCATCTTCCGGGAATTTGCCCGTATCGGACTTCCGGCGCTCGGAACGTCCCTGGCCTCCTGCCTCGGCTACGTCTTTTTTGCCGGCATGGTCTCGGGCATGGGAACGACGATCTTTGCCGCTCATTCTCTCGCCGTCACCGCCGCGCAGCTCTTTTACATCCCCGGCTACGGTCTCCGGACAGCTACCACCTCCCTGGTCGGCAACGCCCTCGGCGAAAACGATCCCCGGAAAATGCAGCTGACGGAGCGTTTCAGCATTGCGCTCACGGTCGCCATGATGGTGGTCAGCGGCATAAGCCTGTATCTTCTTGCCGAGCCGCTGATGCGTCTCTTTACCCCCTCCGAGCCGGCCGCCCTTCTCGGGGCCAGGATGCTCCGCCTGGTCTCCTTTACGGAGCCGTTTTTCGGACTCATGATCGTCCTGGAGGGCATCAGCTACGGAAAAGGGCGGACACGAGGCGTCTTCATCGTGGAAACCTTCAGCATGTGGGCGATCCGGATTCTGTTCACCTATCTCACCGTCAGGGTCTGGGGACTCGGCCTTCTCGAGGTCTGGTACTGCATGATCGCCGACAACATCACCAAAGCCCTCCTGCTCCTCATCCTCTATCTCGCGGGCCCTGCCCGCATAAGGGGTTTTTATATTCACGGAGCCGCATCTGCTTTTGGCCGTACGCGGCTTGCGAGACGGGCAGCGGCTCGGCACTGCCTCCCGCTGCCCTATAACCTCTGTCGTAAATACCCGTTCCGGTTTTATTCCGCGGCGGAGCCGGCGTCTTCGACCGTGCTTGTCTCCATGATGTCAATCTCAGGAGTTTCCACGCCCGAGATGTCCGTCTCGGGAGTCTCCACGCCCGAGGCTTCCGCGGACGTCTCCGGCTCGACATAGCCCTGGGAAAGACGCTCGATGAGGTTCATCGCGACCGCGATATCGGTCTGATAATCGATATAAGCTTCCGGCATGTCCGCGGCGACCGCGTCCTCACGGGAATCGTAGCCATTGACGGAAAGAACCGTCTTCTCGGCCTCTTTGTAAAACTCATCGTCCTTGCCAACGCCCTCGGACTGCAGGATCGCCTTCGATACGATCCAGGCTTTCGTATCCTCACGGGTGATCTTGTCTTCCTCATAGCCGTAAGCGCTCAGCACTTCCGAATAGGTCATGCTGTAGGTCTCGGCCGTATGCGTAAAGACCTCGCGGAGAAGCTCCAGCATGGTCTTGTGCAGGTCGGCCGGATAATTTTTGATCTTGGAGGTATTCACCGTATACAGGAACGCCTGGGTCGGAGACATCTTCTGGACATAGTTGACCGTCGTCTTAAAATGCGCCTCCTTGCCGTTCAGCTCATCGTTGCCGTAATTTTCCGGGAACGTGCAGACGACATCCACCTCGTCGCCTTCCTTATGGCCGATCAGCTGATCCTCAAAGCCCGGAATAAACTGGCCGGAGCCAAGGACCAGGTCGCTCGTTCCGGTACCGCCGTCAAAGGCCACGCCGTCGATCGTCCCGACATAGGAAATGTTGACCGTATCATTCTTCTGCGCCGCCGTCCCGGCCGGATAGCGAAGGACAAGCCCCTTGTATTCCGTGAGATCCACGAAGGTCGACCAGTCGTTGTCCGCGAGGTTCTTGTCGGAAACCTCCGCCACGTCGTCAAGAAGCGCGTTGGTCAGCGCCTCCTCTCCGGCGTCCTCGTCCACGCTCTCCGTGGATGAGCTGTCCGCCGCCGGGCTCTCCGCCACGGAGCTGCCGCTCTCCGCGTCTTCCGAGGCCGTGCTTTCCGCCGCGGAAGAAACCGCGGATGCCGTGGATGTCGTGGAGGCCGCTGAAGAGGCTCCGGACGAAGCGGTCCCGCCGCAGCCGCCAAGAACAAGACATCCTAAAAGGGCCAGTGCAAGAAATCTTTTTTTCATAAGAGCAAATCCTTTCCTATTTCATTTTTGAAGCTTGCATGTGCAATGTCCTTATCTTACGCCAGGAAACCGAAAACCGCAAGCATGAACACAGGAATTTCATGATTCACATGAATCAATTGTTTCTGGTCACACGGTGACCAGAAACGAAGGCGTTTTGCAATGAGATATCTTTTCAATCTCCGGCCGGGATATATTTCGGCATAAGCTGAAGCTTGTGAAGGTTCGCCTTATGGCGGCGGTCGATATTGTCTTTGACCGCCGGATCCTCACAGATTCCGGTCCGGATATAGCGGTCGAGAACGGCGTAGGTAAAGCCAAGCTTTTCCTCGTCGCTCATGCCCGAAAGCCCGTCGGAGGGGGTTTTGTGGACAAGGAAGCCCGGAAGCCCCAGGGAATCGCCGATGGCAAGTACCTCCGTCACCGTGTACTCCGAGAGCGGCGAGAAATCTCCGGCCGCGTCCCCGTATTTCGTGGAATATCCCACATAATCCTCCGAAGCGTTGCAGGTATTCGCAACCCGCCCGCCGCCGGGCAGGCTCTGCGCGATCGCGTATAGCGTGGTCATCCGAAGGCGCGGCGGAATGTTGATCCTTGTGTCCGCCGTGAGCGGAACCTCCTTCGGCAGGCTCGAAACCAGCCCCTCATAAGCGTCCGCGATGTTTACGACCGCGTGCGGGATCTCCAGAAAATCGACGACCGCCTGCGCGTCCGCCAGATCCGCCATTTCTCCGTTGGGCATGATCACGCCGAAGACCCGCTCCTTTCCGAGCGCGCGGGCAAGAAGCGCGGCGCAGACCGTCGAATCCTTACCGCCCGAAATCCCGATCACCGCCTTCGCGGAAGGACCATTTGCCGAAAACCAGCTCTGAATCCACGCGACAATACCTTCGGTTTCCTTTTTCGCGTCAAAGTATTCGTTGCTCATCGTCTTCTCCTCTCAAATACTTATTAGATTTCCATCAAATCATCCGTTCCGGACAGCCGCCGGCTCACTCGTTATCCTTCCGGTTCCGGGTCTTCTCCTCGTAGGCCATCCTCCGCCGGATCGTCTCCTTTAAGAACGCAATGTAATCCTCGTTCTTGCACATTCCCTTTCCTTCCGAATCGGAAAGCTTTGCCACGTCGTCGCCATTGCACATCGTGGTCTTCATGACAATGTTGAGCGGCGGCGCAAAGGTATCGTTCGCGATGAAGGTTCCGATGCCGAAGGCAACCTTGATCCGGCCTTCGAAATACGCGCGCAGCCGGTCCGCCCGCTCAAAATTCAGGCTGTCGCTAAAGAGCAGCATCTTGGTTCTCGGATCGATGCGGAGGCTCTCATAGTGGGCGATCATCTTGTCGCCCCATTCCATCGGATCGCCGCTGTCGTGACGAACACCGTTAAACAGCGTGGAATAGGTCCGCCGGAAGTCCTTCAGGAAGCAGTCCGTCGTAATCGTGTCGGTCAGCGCGGTGCCGTTCAGAACCCCGTACTCCTTCACCCAGGCGTCGAGCGCGAACCAGTTGGAGTAGGCCGGATTATGCTTGTGATTTCCCTGCCCCACGCACATAATCCACTCATGGGCCATGGTCCCGACGGGCTTAACGTTGTATTTCTTCGCCAGATAAACATTCGAGGTGCCGACGAATTTCGATCCTTCCATCTTGATCTCTGAAAGCTTCCGAACCGCCAGATCCTGCGCCTCGCCGGAGAGCCGCCTGCGAAGGCCGAATTCGCTGAACCCGCCAAGCTTATAAGTGCCCTCGGACAGGGCCCTGGCCTTCTCCGTAAGCTTCTCCTTAAAGCTCCAAAGCAGCTCGTCATAGTTATACTTCATGCGGAAGTAGACCTCGTTGACGATCGCGAGCGTCGGGATCTCGTACATAGACGTGTTCAGCCAGGTGCCATTGGTTTCAATGGAAAGCCCGCAGGGCGCGTCCGTCGTAATCGTAAAATCCTCGTACCGCGGATGCCAGAGGCGGAGGAAATCAATATAGCTGTCCTTGAACCATTCGATCGTGCGAAGGTATCCCAGCTCCTCTTCCGTAAACCTCAGCGAGCAGTAATGCCGGATCTGCGCCCGGATCTCCTCCACCATCTCCGGCGTAAAACGCACGTCTTCGTTGCGGCATTTGAAGGTCCAGGTCGTCGTGTAGGTCGGGAACTGGTGATAGATCGCCTGCCCCATGCTGAACTTGTAAAGATCGGTCTCCAGAAGGCTCCGGATGATGTCGCGCAGCTGCCTGCGGCGCTTTTTCTCCAGGTAGTTCAGGAACTCCTGGTCGATTTCCTCCGCGTGGTTCTGGAAATTCTCCCGGATCTCGGTGCCGGAAAGCGGGATCTCTCGGCGGTCGAAGATACGGAAGCTGTGGCGGGGATAAATCTGCGCAAGCTTGTCCTTATAGCTTTCCTCGCCCATGTACCAGGTGATCGGCGCGTCCGGGCTCTCCCCGGCCTGTGAAAAGAGCTCCTCGCCCCAGCGCCTCCAGTTCTCCAGCGTAAAGGTTCCGTCCATCGAGATCTTGTCGTCATCGACCTGCACCACCTTCCCCTTCGGCCCGCCATATTTTTGGCAAATGAGCGCGAACCGGTCCCGGAAGGGCACGAAGTCCCGGCCGCGGTCGTTGGCCGAGCCGCAGACACCGATAATGACGCGGTCGTTATCCGCGATCGCCCTCTCGATCAGCATTTTATGTCCGGCATGCAGCGGAATGAAGCATCCGAAGACAATGCCGATCCTCTCTTTTTTTTCTGGCATAATATGTTCTCCTCTAAAATGGTTCGGGTATCAAAAAACCCGGTTCACGTACATACCCCGTGCTTTTGCGCACCGCCGCAGCCGTCCGGCAGCGTTTACCGCCACGGCTCCTCGCCCTGGCCGACGACCTCGACGTGGCAGGCGCGCAGGGCCGCAAGCGCCGTGTCATGGGAGGCTGCCGGCGTTCGGCAGGGCCGCTTTGGCGAGCAGGGCGTTGCTGATCACGCAGATATCGGTGCACAGACCGATCAGCTCCACCTCCTCCACGTCCGGCGTCCGGCAAAGAAGCTCCAGAAGCCCGCGGCTGCCGAAGGTTTCCTTGTCGATCACGGCATCCGCCTCCTTCGCGAGATCCCGCAGCTCCCGCAGGATCTCCCAGCCCTCCGTACCCTTGAGGCAGTGCGGCACCGGAAGGTTCTTTCCCTCCTCCGTATGCATATAATCCTTCTGATGCGTATCTCTTGTAAAAATCAGCCGATGATCCTTTTTTGCGGCCAGGATCTTTTCCCGCACAAGCGGCACGATCCGGACCGCCATCTCGTTGGCCAGCGCCCCGTCGACAAAATCCTTCTGCATATCCACCACGACAAGGACCTTCATCATTGCTTCAACCTCCTTTTTCATCCGTCCGCAGACCTCGCGCCGCAGCCTCCTCCGATCTGCCCTGTTCTTCCCGGGTACGCTAAGCCGCTCTTCGGCTCAGCTCCGCAGTCTCCGGTAGGTTGCCGCCGGTTTTCTGGAATCGCGCGTGCTCTTCTCTCCTGTCTCGACCACCAGCCCCGTCTTCAGGTACTTATTGGCAAAAATCCGCCGGAAATTCGTCAGGTTCTCCGGCCGGCCCTTCACCGTCTCGACGACCTTCTGCAGCTCGTAGATCGTGAAGTCCTGATCGTTCAGGAAGGAAAAGGCATCATCTGTATAGTCGATTCTGTTTTTCAGCATTGTCAGAGCACGCTTCAGGATCTCAATATGGTCAAATGCCAGGTCTTCTTCCTTCAGGACATTCCGGGGACCGATGAAGGCCAGCCCCTCGACCGTCTCCCGGATCTCAAAAAACTGCGCGTCCGCGGCGTCGTCCCCGGCCACGGCCGAAATCAGATCCCGGTCCTGCGCTTCCTGGTTCCCGGCAAATGCCGACAGCCGCGCGGCCGGCAGAAAGGCCATGTAGGCGACGGAGATGACCCGCATCCTCGGATCCCGGTCTACCGCGCCGAAGGTGCCAAATTGATGCACCGGGATTCCGGAAAGTCCGGTCTCCTCCGAAAGCTCACGCGCCGCCGCCTCATCGACAGACTCCTCCATACCCACGAAGCCTCCGGGAAATGCCCAGCAGCCCTTGTACGGAAACCCGCCGCGCCGGATCAGCAGCACATGCATGGCACTGCGGAGAATCGTAAAAAGGACGACATCTGCCGTCACGGATGGTTTTTCAAACTTTCCCGGGTCATAATGCTTCAGAAATTCCGCTTCCTCTACGGTTTTTGGTGTATACACATATCCTCCTTTCCGCCGCAGAACAATTATCTCCTGGACTGTTTTTAAAATACTCTTTTCAGACATTATTGTCAAGACTTTTTGAATATTTTTTCGTTTGCAAACCAAGCCGCGCCGCAAGGGAGGCCTCGTTACAAGTCACTCCCGTGCCAAACACTCGCTGTTTGGCACGGATCCGTGACATAAATCAGCCTGTGTATGAACCATAAAATTATAGTTTGTCGCTGACCTGCGTTTCACTTAAAAACAGTCCACTCCGGCAGGCCGCGTCATGTTATAATAGAAGAAACCCCGCGGTCCGGGTGTCCGGTTTTCCCCCGGACGAGGTCTTTACGGGAACACGATTGGGAAAAGGAGCAAACGGTATGGAAGATAGGCTGAAAAGAACCGCCCGGCTTCTTGGGGCGGACGGTCTGGAAAAACTAAAGAAAAGCCGGGTCCTGCTCTTTGGCGTCGGCGGCGTCGGCGGGCACTGCGCCGAAGCGCTCGCCCGCAGCGGAATCGGGCATCTGACGCTTGTCGACAGCGACGAGGTAGCCGAGTCTAATCTGAACCGCCAGATTTTCGCAACCAAAGAAACCGTCGGCCTTCCAAAGCTGGAAGCCGCCCGGCAAAGACTTTCAGAGGTCGCCCCCGGCATTTCCTTAGCGCTCCTGCCGCGCTTCGCGCTCCCGGAAAACATTCGCGAATTTGCATTTGAAGGCTTTGACTATGTCGTCGACGCGGTGGATACCGTCGCCGCAAAAATCGCCATCATCGAGGAAGCCAAAAGAGCCGGCGTCCCCGTCCTTTCCTGCATGGGAACCGGCAATAAGCTCCATCCGGAAATGCTGGAGCTCGCGGATCTGTCCGAAACCGTGAACTGTCCGCTCGCCAGAGTCATGCGGCGCGAGTTAAAGAAACGGGGCATCCTTCACGTCCCCGTGGTTTACTCGAAGGAAATACCGCTCACGCCCCTTGAGGACGGTGAGCGCTTTCCCGAGGGCTCCGCAAGACGTCAGCTTCCCGGCTCCACCGCCTTTGTCCCGGCCGCCGCCGGACTCATCCTCGCCGGGGCCGTTGTGCGGAGTCTGTCCGGATTCGAAACCCCCGCCTGAGCCAGAACCCGCTTCCAGGGAGGGAAAAGTTCACAGCAACAAAGGCATTTTACACCCCTTAAACGATAAAGGAGCAGGGTGATTCCCCTGCTCCTTTAGGTTTCCGGAAGCGTCTCCGCCCGTTTTCTCGTGCGGTAATCCGGAATATCCGGCATAAGCTCCGTGGACATAATTTCCAGCGTGTCCTGGAATTCTTTTTTCTGGGCTTCGTCCAGCCGCGCGTCGACCCGGCCGATGACATCCTGCATGTAGCCGGAGCTGATGTTGAAATAATCCTTGTACTTCTGCGTGACCTCCAGAAAATACTCCCGGCGGTCCTTGGTGGACTGGGTCTTCGTCAGATACCCCTTCTTGATCAGATTGTTGACCTTGTACGCCGCGTTCGGCTGTGAAATGTTGATAAAGTTGGCAAATTCATTGATGGTCGGACGGTCCATCGCATAGATCACCTCCATGCAGAAGGTTTCCACCGTCGTCAGATTCCCGTCAAGGTTATTGAACCTGCCAAAGATTTCCCGGTAAAAATGCATCTTGAATTTCGTATATACTTCTTTGAAGCTTTCTTCTATCGTTGTCATGATCATCAACCTCCCGTCTAAGCTTCTGCACTGTCTTACAATCTTTCTCCGCAGCCTCCCGCTCTTTTTAAAAACCTGATCGGGCTTCAAACGCCCGATTCCCGGACGCGAAGCATTCACCGCTTTTGACCTGACTGTCCTGTTTCTAAATTATAATCATATTCTCTTGAGTCTATTATATCATAATTTCAGGAAAATATAAGCATTTTTTTGGTTTTCTTCGTTAATTTTTAGTTAAATTTCTTTAAATTCATATAATTTAGAAAAACATAGCTAACAGGGAAATTCTAACATTTCCCCCTCAAGGCCCGGCCGCCTCGACCGCGTCTCCCGAAGCACCCGGGGATGCATTTCCAAAAAACGTGAGCTTTTTCGACTTTTGGGTGAAACAAGCTTGAAACCCCACCGTTTTCGTATATAATAGAAGAGATTGATTTTTTGTGTTTCTTATAAGAGGCCGTTTCGATGGACGGCTGCGCGCCGAAGCGGGCGAAGCTCATCATCTCAAAACGGTTTTTATAGAGGAGGAAGTTATGGCAGACACGATACTGAGCATCCGCGGCCTTTCCGTCCGCGTAGAGGAGCGGGAAATCCTTCACGACATTTCCCTCGACGTTAAGCGCGGCGAGACCCATGTGCTGATGGGTCCGAACGGCGCCGGCAAATCCACCCTGGGAAATGCCCTGATGGGCAATCCGGCCTACGAGATCACCAGCGGCAGCGTTCTCTTCAACGGGAAGGAGCTTCTCTCCCTTCCGGTGAATGAACGCGCAAAGGAAGGTCTTTTCATGTCCTTCCAG
>CACZBB010000019.1:22846-26418 GCA_902779245.1 uncultured Lachnospiraceae bacterium
TCCAGAACCCTCTGGAGGTTCCGGGGCTTTCTGTCTCGAACTTCATCCGTACCGCCCTTGAGCAGCGGACCGGCGAGCGCATCCGCTTCTTCGAATTCCGCAAGGAGATGAAGAAGGCCATGGAGGTTCTGCAGATGGACCCCGGCTACGCGGACCGCGACCTTAACGTCGGCTTTTCCGGCGGCGAGAAGAAAAAAGCGGAGATCCTTCAGCTCCTTCTCCTTAAGCCCACACTGGCCATTCTCGACGAGACCGACTCCGGCCTCGACGTCGACGCCGTGCGCACCGTCTCCCGGGGCGTCCAGGAATACCAGAAGGACAAGGATTCCGGGCTCATCATCATCACCCACAGCACCGGCATCCTCTCCTCCCTCCACGTTGACGTGACGCATGTCCTTGTGGACGGCCGCATCGTCCGCACCGGCGACGGCTCGCTGGTCGACGAGATCAATCGCGACGGCTTCGCCGCCTATGAGAAATGAGGAAACCATGGCAGAAGAAAAGACCTTTGTCGAGGACGTAGACCGCTCGCTCTACGACTTTCGATTTGAAAATAAAGACGCGTACAAGGTCGACGAGGGGCTGACGCCGGACATCGTCGAGACCATTTCACGCGAAAAAAATGACCCGCAGTGGATGCATGATTTCCGTCTCCGCTCCCTGGAAATATATAACAAGACGCCGATGGTGAACTGGGGTCCCTCGATCGAGGGCCTTAATATGGCAAATATCGTGACCTACGTGCGTCCGAACACGAAGATGTCCGCTAAATGGTCGGAGGTTCCGGACGAGATCAAGGATACGTTCGAAAAGCTGGGCATTCCCCAGGCCGAGCGCGAATCCCTCGCCGGCGTCGGCGCGCAGTTCGACTCCGAGCTCGTCTACCACAACGTGAAGAAGGAGGTCGCGGAGCAGGGCGTCGTCTATACCGACCTTGAAAGCGCGATGCACGGCCCCTACGCGGAGATGATCCAGAGCCATTTTATGAAGCTGGTTCCGCCCACGGACCACAAGTTCGCCGCCCTGCACGGAGCGGTCTGGTCCGGCGGCTCCTTCGTCTACGTCCCGCCCGGTGTTTCCGTGGAGATCCCGCTCCAGTCGTATTTCCGGCTGAACGCCCCCGGCGCCGGCCAGTTTGAACATACGCTGATCATCGTCGACGAGGGCGCGTATCTGCACTTCATCGAAGGCTGCTCCGCGCCGAAATACAACGTGGCCAACCTTCATGCCGGCTGCGTCGAGCTCTTCGTCGGGAAGAACGCGACGCTCCGCTATTCGACCATCGAGAACTGGTCGAAGAACATGTACAACCTGAACACCAAGCGCGCCCGCGTCGAGGAAGGCGGCAAGGTCGAGTGGATCTCCGGTTCCTTCGGCTCCCATGTCTCCTACCTCTACCCGATGAGCGTGCTGGCCGGGAAAGGCTCCCGCTCCGAGTTCACCTCCGTGACCTTCGCCGGACACGGCCAGAACCTTGACACCGGCTGCAAGGTCGTCCACGCGGCTCCGGAAACCTCTTCCTATATCAATACGCGCAGCATTTCGAAGAGCGGCGGCATCAGCACCTTCCGCAGCTCGGTCGTGATCGCGAAGAACGCGGAAAACAGCAAGTCCTCGGTCTCCTGCCAGTCCCTCATGCTCGACGATATCTCCCGCTCGGACACGATCCCGGCGATGGATATCCGCACGCAGAAGGCGGATGTCGGCCACGAAGCCCGCATCGGCCGCATCAGCGACGACGCGATCTTCTATCTCATGAGCCGGGGGATTTCCGAGGAGGATGCCCGCGCCCTGATCGTCAGCGGCTTCGCGGATACCGTCGGCAAGGAGCTCCCGCTCGAATATGCCGTGGAAATGAACAACTTGATCCGCCTGGAAATGAAGGGCGCCATAGGGTAAAGGAGGCAGCATGGTGAAGAAAGAAATCCGCATCAACCAGCTCCCGGCCTATACCTACGGCTGGCTGGGCATGAATGAAACATCCGTATCGCTCCCGCCGCTTGCGGAAGCCCCCGCGCCGAAAACAGACCTCTCCGCGGGCGTCACGTCCTCGGTCGGCTCCGCTGCCCGGGATCCGAAAACCGGCTCCGGCGACGTCTTCACGGCGCTCTTTACGGAAGCCGGCATCCCGGCGGACATCTACGAGGTTCCGGCCGGCATTTCCCCGAAGGAACCCGTCCGCCAGAAGCTCCGTCTGCCGGCAAATGCATTTGCCGAAAAGGCTCCGGCTTCCCTGACGAAGATCATGCTTGGCGAGGGCAGCTCCCTCACCTTTCTCCTCGACGTGACCTCCGCGGAAAGCGCGGAAGGCATCGCGGCCTTCGAGACGTACCTTTGTCTGGAAAAGGGAGCGCACCTTAGTCTCGTGCAGGTGCTCCGCCCCGGGCAGAAGGTCTCCCTCATCAACGATATCGGCGGGCAGCTCGCCGAGGGCGCGAAGCTCGATATCGTCCATCTCTTCCTCGGCGGCGATCATCTGTATCAGGGCTGCCGCATCGATCTCCTTGGCACACGCAGCGAGCTAGGCATCGACATCGGCTACCGGGTTGCGGGGGACGGTTCTCTGGATATGAACTACGTCGCAAATCACATCGGAAAAAAGACCCGCTCGCTCATCCTTGCGAGCGGCATCCTGCAGGACCGCGCAAGGAAGCTGTTCCGGGGCACCATTGACCTGAAAAACGGCTGCGCCGGAGCGGTCGGCACCGAGACGGAGGACGTGCTTCTCATGGACGAAGATGTCGTCAACCAGACCATCCCGCTCATCCTCTGTGCGGAGGAGGACGTCGAGGGAAACCACGGCGCGTCCATCGGCCGTCTGGACGAGAGCGTTCTCTTTTATATGCAGTCCCGCGGCATGACCCAGGAGGCTGTCTACGAGATGATGGCCCGCGCGAAGATCGACGCGGTCATCCGCAAGATCCCGGACGACGAGATGCGCAACACCCTGCTCGGCGAGGACACCAACCCCCGCCCCGCCATCTGCGCCGAGAAGATCGCCGCCAACGAATGCCCCGAGACCTGCCTCGAGTCCTGAAGCCAGGAGGCTTTTATGTCCAAGATTTTTAATCCTGAGGAAATCCGCCGCATCCGTGCGGATTTTCCTCTTCTTGCCAACTATCCCGACACGGCCTACCTCGACAACGCGGCGACGACCCAGAAGCCCGCGTGCGTCCTTAACGCCCTTCGGGACTACTATGAGTGCTCCAACGCGAACCCGCTCCGCGGCCTTTATGATCTCAGCGTCCGCGCGACAGATGTATACGAGGATGCCCGCGAGGCCGTCCGCGGTTTTATTAACGCGGCTTCCACGGAGGAAATCATCTTCACGAGAAATGCCAGCGAAAGCCTGAACCTCATCGCCTATTCGGCAGGTTCCGCTTTCTTAAAGCCCGGCGACGAGATCCTCATCTATCCAGTCTACTGCGACCCTATGTGGGCGCACCGTGATATGGACTTCTACGACGGCCCCTTCTGCCGCGTCTTTGTAGACGGAGAGTGGAAGGAAAAAGACATACCAGACACAAACGAAACAACTGAACAATGACAAGAGAAGAACTCATCCGCGAGAT
>CACZBB010000020.1:0-14497 GCA_902779245.1 uncultured Lachnospiraceae bacterium
TTTGCCTGGATCGGTATTATACTCCTTGTGGGAATGTACGTTGTCACGCTCATCTTCGCGCTGGGGAACAGCCCGTTCTTTCAGACGATGTTCCGCGCCTCCATCGCGGCGACCATTATCGTGCCCGTGCTGCTGTACGGGATCCTGATGATGACCGGCGTTCTGAAATCAAAAAAATCGGCGGTCATCGACAGCATTATTTTTGACGTCGGCTACGTCCTCGCGGATTTCCCGCTGGGGGAGTATGCCCGGAAGGCCGGCGTATCCGAGGAAACCATCCGTCTCTTCAGCAAAAAAATCTTCGGGACGCCGCTCTGGCGCGAATTCGACCTCGGCAACAAGTCGAAGGAGGAGGTCATCGATGCCATGGTGGCGGCGATGCCGGAGCATGAGGCGGACATCCGCAGGATCCTGCCCGACGCCTTTGGCAGCATCTGCGCATTTCCGTACACGGAGAGCTGGCTCACATCCCTGAAGGCGAAGGGCTACAGGCTTTACATCCTCTCCAACTGGCCGGAATTTGCCTATGACATGCATAAGGACGGAGCTCTTTCCTTTGAAAAGCTCATGGACGGCGCGGTCTGGTCCTATCAGGTTCACGCGGCCAAGCCCGACAAGGCGATCTTCGACGCGCTGAAGACAAAGTATCACCTTGATCCGGCCCGCTCGGTTTTCATTGACGATACGATGGAAAATGTCCTTGCCGCCAGAAAGTACGGGTATCCCGCCATCGAGTTCCGCGGCCTGGCGGACGCGCAGAAGCAGCTCGCCTCGCTGGGCGTAAAATAAAATGGAACGCATAAGCCGCTTCCCCTGCTTTTGGGGAAAGCGGCATTTTTTCAAAGAGCCGCGCAAGGGATATGCTGCCTTTGGCAGCGCGCGGCTTGTGAGCGGGAGGCAGTCACCTCCCGTTGCCCTTTTTCGCAGAAATAAAAATTTATAAAAATTTTCATAAGGACTGGATTTTGTATACAATCTGTGATATTATGCCCGATTGAGAGGAGCAGAGGACACTCTCCCGCAGAAGGTCATCTGCGCGGCCGTTGTTCCGGGGCCGTTTTCTGAACGAGAAGGCCCGGACACAAAGCGAAGCCCGCATTTGAAAAATAAGGCTCAATCACGAATTTTATGTGATAACGAATATTCTGGCAATGCCCCGGCGGCCAGAGCAGATACTTGGTTTTCTCGACGTACACGGCGTGTACTTAACCTCGAAAAAATTTATCTGCCCTCCGCCTGATTAGCCATATCGCAATCACATAAAAAAATGATTGACCCAATAATAATCTGCGGCACAACAAGATGAAAGGAGAATATCAGCTATGAAGAAGAACCCGACAACCCTTTGGAAGATTATTTCCGCGGTTCTTTGCGTCGCGCTCATTGCCGTGACGGTCTTATGGGCCACCGGTGTCGGCAAGGCCTCCGGCTCCGCGGATTCGAAGACGGAGAGCACCGTGACGCCGGAACCGACCAAGGAAGCGGAGCCGACCGAAGCGCCGACGCCGACGGAGGCGCCGACCCCGACCGAAGCACCGACCCCGACGGAAGCTCCGGTGATCGAGCCGGTTTCGACGGCGCACAGAAGCGTCCTGGACAAGGCCTCCCAGATCGGCGAGGACGACGCGCTCTCGCTCTGGACCGAAGAAGCCCCGCTTAAGAGCGAGCTTCAGGACTATGTAAAGGCTGTCACCACGGAGGGCAGCGCGGATTTCATCCCGGTCGAAGACCGTATCGCCGTTTTCGATTTCGACGGCACCCTGTTCTGCGAGACCGACCCGAACTATTTCGACTACACCATGCTTGTCTATCGCGTCACCGAGGATCCGGAGTACAAGGACAAGGCTTCCGATTTTGAGAAGGAGGTCGCCGCGAAGATCATCGATATCAACCAGAACGGCACGAAATATGAAGGCATTGAAGTCGACCACGGCAAAGCGGTCGCTTCGGCCTTCAAGGGCATGACCCTCGAAGAGTTCTACGCGTATGTCGGCAAATTCATGGAGCTGGATATGCCCAGCTACACCGGCATGAAGCGCGGTGAGGGCTTTTACCGTCCGATGCTGCAGGTTGTCGATTATCTTGAGGCCAATGATTTCACGGTTTATATCGTGAGCGGCACGGATCGTCTCATTGTGCGCGGCCTTGTGCAGAATTCGAAGCTGATCGACATGCCGCCGAAGCAGATCATCGGCTCGGATGAGACTATGGTCGGCACCGCGCAGGGCGATACGGACGGTTTGCAGTACTTCCTTCACGACGACCAGGTTGTCACCGGCGGCGAGTTCATCATCAAGAACCTCAAGATGAACAAGGTTTCCGCCATCATCCGCGACATCGGGCAGCAGCCGGTTCTTTCCTTCGGCAACAGCTCCGGCGACGGCAGCATGGACAACTATGTCATCCATAACAACAAGTACAAGACCGGATGCTTCATGCTCTGCTGCGACGACCTTGAGCGCGAGAACGGCAAGGAGAAGAAGGCCAACGAGATGGTCGATCTCTGCAAGGAGAACGGCTGGACGCCGGTTTCGATGAAAAATGACTGGACCACCATCTATGGCGATGGCGTGACCTATACGCCGGCGACGGCGGAGGAGGCTCTCGCGCCCGCCGCGTAAGACAATTCAACATGTAAGGACAAATGCCGCCGCGAACGATCACGGCGGCATTTGCCATTCACAGAGCCGCGAGAGGAAGTCAAAAAAATACGATCTATGAAACGATCCGAGGGCGCCGTGAAGGAATCGTTTCCCTTTCATGGCAATTTATGGTATACTCTATGACAGTGCATTCCGTAAACATTTGCGGAAAAGGATAAAGCATAAAAACTGTTCAGGAGTGAAAAAATGAGACAAAATGCATGGGCATCGGCGGATCATGACAAGGTAAAAAGGATCATGGCATTTTCCGAGGAGTATAAAAAATTCCTCGACAGCGCGAAAACAGAACGCGAGGCGATCGATACGCTGGTGAATGAGGCGGAGGCGAAGGGCTACCGCGAGCTTTCCGCGCTCGTCGCGGCGGGCGGGACGGTCCGTCCGGGCGACCGCGTCTATTCCGTCTGGATGAACAAGTCGATCGTTCTTTTCCGGATCGGCACGGAGAAGCTGGAAAACGGCATGAACATTCTCGGCGCGCACATCGATTCCCCGCGCCTTGACGTCAAGCAGAATCCCCTTTACGAGGAGGGCGGTTTTGCCTATCTGGACACGCACTATTACGGCGGGATTAAGAAATATCTGTATGTCGCTACCCCGCTCGCTCTGCACGGCGTGGTCGTGAAGAAGGACGGAACCACCGTCATCTTGAGCGTCGGCGAGGATGCGGACGAGCCGGTCTTCTTCGTCTCGGACCTGCTAATCCATCTTTCGCAGGAGCTTATGCAGAAGACGGCCGCCCAGGTCGTTGAGGGCGAAGCCCTCGACCTCATCATCGGAAGCCGGCCGTTCGTCATCCGCAAGGAGGAGAAGGAGGAAGAGGATCCGTCCCTGGCGGAGATGACCGAGGGACAGCGAAGGGCCGTCCTGGCGGAGCGGGAGGCCGGAAAGGAGAAGAAGCTTCTTACAGGGGCCGTCCGCCGCGGGATCCTCTCGATCCTCTACGATGAATATGGCTTTGAGGAGGACGACTTCCTTTCCGCGGAGCTGGAGATCGTGCCGGCCGGAAAGGCGAGGGACGCGGGCTTTGACCGCTCGATGGTGCTCGCCTACGGGCAGGACGACCGCGTCTGCGCCTATCCCTCCTTCCGCGCGATGGACGAGGCGAAGGAGCTTACCCGCACGGCCTGCTGCATCCTCGTCGACAAGGAGGAGATCGGGTCGGTCGGCGCCACCGGCATGCAGAGCCGGTTCTTTGAAAACGCCGTCGCGGAGCTTCTGGCTCTCGCGGGGGAGGATTCCGGGCTTGCGCTGCGCCGGTGCCTCGCCAACTCCTGCATGCTTTCCTCGGATGTCTGCAGCGCCTTCGACCCGGTCTACGCCTCTGCTTTTGAGAAGAAAAATGCCGGCTTCCTCGGCGAGGGGCTCGCGCTTACGAAATACACGGGCTCCCGGGGCAAATCCGGCTCGAACGACGCAAACGCGGAGTACATCGCGCATCTTCGCCGGATTCTTGACGATCGCGGCATCCGCTTCCAGACCGCGGAGCTTGGGCGCGTTGACCTGGGCGGCGGCGGCACCATCGCCTACATTCTGGCAAAATACGGCATGAACGTCATTGACTGCGGCGTTCCGGTGCTCAACATGCACGCGCTCTACGAGGTCACCTCCAAGGCCGATATCTACGAGCTCCTTCTGGGCTATGTCGCCTTCCTGGAAGAGGCTTCGCTGAGGAGCTGACGGCGCCGGACACCCGAACCAAGAATGAGAGGAAACATATGGATAGATTCGAACGGGCGGAGCGCGCGGTCGCTCTGAAGCACGGCGGGTACAATTGCTGCCAGGCGGTGACGGCCGCTTTCGGGGATCTCATGGAGGTTCCGGAGGAGCTGCTTAGGAGCCTCACCGCGGGCTTCGGCGGCGGGATGGGCTGCATGGAATCGACCTGCGGGGCACTGATCGGGGCGGTCCTGGCCGCCGGCCGGATCCAGGACGGCCGGGGAACCGTCCGGACAGCCGCAAAGCTCCACAGGACATTTGCCGACAAATGCGGCGCGAGCATTTGCAAAGATCTGAAGGGGCGGGATACCGGGAAGGTTCTCTGCCCCTGCGACGACTGCGTGAAAAACGCGGTGCTGGCGCTTTGCGAAACGCTTGATCTATAAAACGCCGCTTTCGAAAAACATGCGCGAAGAATAGGGGATTGTTTTTTTCCTCCGGCGGTGTTATTATAAAACATCATTCATGGAAAATGCATTTGCCGGCGTACGCATCGCCGGGCGTGACCCCTGGAGGTGACTATGGAATATAATTTTAAGACGATCGAACCGAAATGGCAGACACGGTGGGAGAAGGCGAAGATCTTCGAGGCGGTGGATTTTTCCGAGAAGCCGAAGTTCTACGCCCTGGTCGAGTTCCCGTACCCGAGCGGCGCGGGCATGCACGTCGGCCACATCAAGGCCTACAGCGGTCTCGAGGTCGTGAGCCGCAAGCGCAGGATGCAGGGCTACAACGTCCTCTTCCCGATCGGCTTCGACGCCTTCGGCCTGCCGGCGGAGAACTACGCCATCAAGACGAATACGCATCCGCGCATCGTCACGGACAATAATATAAAGCATTTCTCGGAGCAGCTCAAAAGCGTCGGCTACTCCTTCGACTGGAGCCGCGTCGTGGACACCACGGACGAGGATTATTACAAATGGACGCAGTGGATCTTCCTGAAGCTTTTCGAGAAAGGCCTCGCCTACCGCGACAAGACCTTTGTCAACTACTGCCCGTCCTGCAAGGTCGTCCTGTCCAACGAAGACAGCCAGGGCGGCAAATGCGATATCTGCCACAGCGACGTGATCCAGAAGGAGAAGGAGGTCTGGTACCTCAAGATCACCGAGTACGCGGACAAGCTGCTCGAAGGGCTTGAGGAGGTCGATTTCCCGGAAAATGTCCGCATTCAGGAGGAGAACTGGATCGGAAAATCGAAGGGCGCCTTTGTCAAATTCCTGCTCGACGGCGCGGAGGAGACGCTGGAGATCTACACGACCCGCCCGGACACGCTGTTTGGCGTGACCTTCATGGTTATGGCTCCCGAGCATCCGCTCATCGATAAATACAAGGACCGCATCACCAATATGGACGCGGTGGAGGCCTACCGCGCGGAGTGCCAGAAGAAGAGCGAGTTTGAGCGCGTGAACCTTGTCAAGGACAAGACCGGCGTGAAGCTCGAAGGGCTTTCGGCCATCAACCCGGTGAACGGAAAAAAGATCCCCATCTTCATTGCGGATTACGTCATGATGGGCTACGGCACCGGCGCGATCATGGCGGTTCCGGGACACGACCAGAGAGACTATGACTTCGCGAAGGCCTTCGGCATCGAGATCATCGAGGTCATCAAGGGCGGCGATCTTACGAAGGAAGCCTACGCGGGCGACGGCGAGATGGTCAATTCCGGGTTCCTGAACGGCCTGATGAAGAAATCGGAGTCCATCGATAAGATGGTCGCCTGGCTGGAGGAGAAGGGCATCGGCCGGGCCGGCGTCCAGTACAAGATGAAGGACTGGGCCTTCAACCGCCAGCGCTACTGGGGCGAGCCGATCCCGATCGTCCACTGCCCGGTGTGCGGGATGGTCGGCGTTCCCTACGATGAGCTGCCGCTCCGGCTGCCGCCGGTGGAGAATTTCCAGCCCGGCGAGGACGGGGAATCCCCGCTCGCGAAGATCGACAGCTTCGTGAACTGCGTCTGCCCGAAGTGCGGCGGCCCGGCGAAGCGGGAGACGGACACGATGCCCCAGTGGGCGGGCTCTTCCTGGTACTTCCTCCGCTACACGGATCCGCACAACGACAAGGCATTTGCCGATCCGGAGAAGCTGAAGTACTGGATGAACGTGGACTGGTACAACGGCGGCATGGAGCACGTTACGCGCCATATGATCTACTCCCGGTTCTGGCACCATTTCCTGTATGATCTCGGCGTGGTTCCGACCTTCGAGCCGTATAAAAAGCGCACGGCCCAGGGACTGATCCTCGGTCCGGACGGGCAGAAGATGAGCAAGTCCCGCGGAAATGTCGTGGACCCGCTCGATGTCGTCAGCGAGTTCGGCGCGGACACGCTGCGCACCTACGTCCTCTTCATGGGCGATTACGGCGCGAGCTCGCCGTGGAACGATGCTTCCATGCGCGGCTGCAAGCGGTTCCTCGACCGCGTGGCCAGGCTTGCGGACAGGCTTGCGGAGGCCGGCGATCCGAAGCTGGAATCCCCGCTGCACAAGGCGATCAAGAAGGTCACCTCGGATATCGAGGAAATGAAGTTCAACACCGCCATCGCGACCCTGATGGCCCTTCTCAATGACTTTGAAGCCTCCGGAAGCGTCGGAAGGGAGCAGTACGTCACCTTCCTCAAGCTTCTTTGCCCGATTGCCCCGCATCTTTGCGAGGAAATCTGGGAGAGCCTTGGCAAAGAAGGCTTTATCTCCGTTGCCGCGTGGCCGGAATATGATGAGGCCAAGACCGTCGACCGTACCGTGGAAATCTCGGTGCAGGTGAACGGCAAGCCGCGCGAGGTGCTCTCGATCGCGGTCGATGCCGACGAGGCCGAGGCTTCCGCCCTCGGGCAGGCGCTGCCGAAGATCGCCGGCCTGATCGCCGGGAAGAAGATCGTCAAGACCATCTACCGCGCCGGGAAGATCCTGAATTTCGTGGTAAAATAAAAAGTAAACCATCTATCGTCACTTCGTTTCTGGTCACCGTGTGACCAGAAACAATATTTCCCATATCAAGGACTACGCAATGACAGCCCGCCTGTTGAATGCTGGCCAGGAAGACCGTAAGGGAGGCTTTAAATATACGTTCCATGTTTTAGAGCGTTTGTTTTATATGCAATCAGTATATCTTTTGAGGAGGGAAAAACATGAAAAAGAAATTAGCGGTCGCGGCTCTTGCCGCGCTCATGAGCGTAACGATGATGGCCTGCGGCGGACAGTCCGGCAGCAGCCAGCAGACAGCCAGCAGCACGAAAACGGAATCGACGGTCAGCCAGAAGACGACATCCTCGGAAGACAGTACCCTTGACATGCTTAATTTTATCAAGGAGGGAGAGGCTTACTTTGACGTGACCGTCACCGAAGCGCTCAAGGACTTAAAGATCACGGTTGACGGCAAGGATGCGATCGGCGCCAAGAAGGTTTCCTACACCAAGGATTGCGATTACGCAATCGAGTCCACCGCGGAGCCGGGGAAGAAGGTCAATATTTACATTGTTTCCGGCAATCTCGAGAATGGGAATTTCCGGTATACGCAGACGATCAGCCAGGGCATTGACGCGGAACACGCTTCCAACAGGCTTTCCGACATGGTATCCAAGAACCTGAAGGGCAGCTCGAAATTCTACATTGCCATCACCGAGGAAGTGAAGGGCTGGGACCACTCGCTCAGCGAGAAGCTGAACCAATTCCTGGACGGGTACGTTAAGTAAGGAAAAGAAAAGAAAAGAAAAACGCGGCGAAGGAGTTTCTTTCGTTGCGTTTTTTTTCTAAATATGCTAATATTCCTTTATCCGTCCGGATGCTCCGGGCGGGCCGCAGCGGGGAGAAAAACTGCGGCAGAACCATTTTCTTTCATGGGGGCATGGGCTCTTTTGAAGCCGGCTTCCGCATACCTTGAAGGGAGGTAGTATCTTATGAAGAAACTCGTTGCAGAATTTATCGGGACGTTTGTCCTGGTGTTCTTCGGCTGCGGCACCGCTGTGGTGGCCAACTGCAGCACCGAGAACTATCCGGGCTACATCCTCACCGCGCTGGCCTTCGGCCTTGTGATCGTTGCGATGGCGTACTCCATCGGGAACGTTTCGGGCTGCCACATCAACCCGGCCGTCTCCATCTCCATGCTCGTTACGGGCAAAATGAGCGCCGGCGAGTTCTGCGGCTACGTGGTCGCGCAGTGCGTGGGCGCCCTGGCGGGCGCGGCGGCTCTCGCGGGCGTGGTCGGCACGAAGAACGGCCTCGGCACAAACGGCCTTTACAACGGCAACATCGTTTCCTCACTCATCATCGAAGTTATCCTGACCTTCGTCTTCGTGCTCGCCATCCACGGCGTGACCTCGAAGAAGGAATTCGGCGCGCAGGCGGGCATCGTAATCGGTCTTTCCCTGACGCTGGTCCACATCCTCGGCATCGCCTTCACGGGCACCTCCGTGAACCCGGCCCGGAGCCTTGGCCCGGCCATCATCAAGGCGATCTCCGGCGCCGCGGCGGCGCTCGGCTGCGTCTGGGTCTTCATCGTTGCCCCGCTCATCGGCGGCGCACTGGCCGGCGTTGTCTACAAGGCACTCAGCAAGAACTGAAAACAAAACACATTCGCAGCGACTGCGGGCGGGGGAAAACCCCGCCCGTTTTTTTTCGCTAAGGCGCGTAAGGATTTCAGCCGCTCTCGGCGGGGCGGCGGTATGATCGTCAGAAAATGCTTAAAAGTTCCGGGATCGCCTCGACGTTGGCGAGATCGTATTCCTTAAGCGATGGAACCTTTTTTCCGGGCGACAGGCGTGGCAGGATATATTCATAGAAGGCCTGCATGCCCGTCGGAGAGGGTTCCTGGTCCCCGAGCTCTTCCCAGCTGCACAGCAAGGGATGGAGCCTGGCGATGTGAAGCTGGGTGCGCGGGCAGCCCCTTTCGATATACGCGAGAACCTGCTGGCAGGAGGCACGCCGCCAGCCGCGGGTCATCATGAAGCGAACCCAGCGGTCATGTTCCCGTTCCAGAGCGAGCTCTGTGGTTTCCGCTCCGAAACGGTCCAGGTATCTCTCCGCAAGCGGTTTCTGATTCGAAAGGAGCGCGTACATCTCCGGGGAAGGCCAGAAAATGCCGTTTTCGGCCAGCGCGTAGCTTGCATAAAGGGCAGCCATGAGGGAACTGTCCTGATGATATTGCCGGGCATAGTAGGACCGCAGAGCCAGGGCGGCAGCGGCTTTTTCATCGGAAAGCGCAGCGGAGGCGCCGGACGCGTCTCGGTGCTCCCGCGCGGCCTCGACGGGATTGTTTTCGTCGGATACGCGGTCCCGGATGTTGAAATAGCGCAGATGGAGGGCTCTCGCCCGCATTTCCAGTCGGTTTTCGATCACGTGCTCCCAGTCCCCCAGGCGGCTGCCCGGGCCGTAGACGATGATATTGTAGTTATTGTGCCAGGAAAAGCCGAAGCTTTCGCTGCCGGCCGTCAGGGTGTCGGCCAGCGACGCGATCTGCGGATCCGCACAATAAATGGCGATACAGGGGAACCTTGTGTAGGTAAGGTCTCTTTGCAGGAATCGTTCGCGAAGCCGCATGCCCAAAGAAAGATTCCTAAGGTCATTCCCTGTGTCGATGACGAAATAGTCCGCTCCAAGCACGGCGGCAAGCGCCGGAGCCGGGACGCTTTGCCGGTTCTGTGAAGGTGTCCCGGAGCTTTCCGCTTCCTCCGGAGATCTTTGCGCAAGCAGGAGGTCAAGCCTTTTGCACTCGGAGAAAAATTGCGGATGAACGCGCGGAATCGCGATAGACGCGTCCGCGTAGGAGGGACACTCTGCGTAAAAAGTCTCCTCCAAAGAAGAATCTTTTGAAATAACGCTCAGTGTGAAGGGAATCTGTGGATTTCCGATTAAGGTCAGCGTGTCCTTTAACAGCCAGGGAATCGAGGGACCGCTGCCCATGAAGGCGACATGAACGGCGGCCGGGGCATGTTCTGAAAGAAGCGGCAGGAAGAGCGGATATCGGTCGAGAAGCTGCTCGGCGGCATTTTTCCCCGGATCCAGAAGGATTAGCGGGACGAAAAAGGGTGAATATTGGTTCAGGAGACTGTCCGTGAGCGCAGCATGGCTTTGTTGGTCAGCCCTTATGAATATTCGCACCTTTTGCACAAGCTCGATCAATGACGTTTCCCGCATCAGATCCCTTAGCTGCGCCAGGAGCTTTCCGGCTTCGGCAATGTTCAGGAGGCCGTCTTCCTTAAGCAGCAGGAAGGTGATCCGCGGCAGAGAGGGCTTGCCGAGAAGCTCGGCTAAGGCCGAGGCGACATCGCGCGGATCCGCCCTAACATTGCGGCCCGTCAGCCCCTCCGGCAAATGCAGATCCGAAGGCTGGTCGCAGAGCACGGTGTTTGCGTCTGGATCCGGAAGCGTCTCCAGCAAATGCAGCGTCTGCGCGGTCAGGGCGTTCGCGAAGATAAACTGCCGCGGCCGGCGATCCCTGCCGCCGGCAGTGAACCCGTCGTCCGCGCGTTCAGCGCACCTCCCGGCTTCCGGCGGTTCACCGGAGCCGCCGAGGGCGGTTTTTTGTGTGGAACGAAAAGGCGACTTGCTTTTCGGCGACGCCGGGGTTCCCCGCAGGAGGCTGTCAAGAAGCGCTTTTTCCGCCTCCTCACTGCCGTTTTTTGCCGCTTTCACGAGGTTTAGCATCGCCAATTCGTCAGCTTCGGCTGTCTTTTTCTCCATAAGAAGCCGGGAGAGCAGATATTGGGCCGCCGCAACGCCGCGGCTTCTTAGCCCGAAATCTGCCGGATTCTCCTTCCTGGCATCCTCTGCGGCCGCAGTCAGATATTTCTCGGCCTCAATCAGATTCCTCTCCCCGCCCGCAAAGGCATTTCCTTCATAATAGGCTTTCCCCAGCGCGTATTGGCAGTTCCGTTCTTCCCGGGCGGCTCCGAGAAAAAGCCATTTTTTTGCTTTCTCGGGGTCGGTATCCTCCGAAAGACAAAAGAGGGGAAAGCAGGCGTCGTAATTGGCATAATCAACGGCAAGGATATAGTGCGATCTTGCCTTTTCCGGATCCGGCTTGCCGCCGGCTCCGAAACGGTACAGATCTCCCAGAAGAGCGTTCGCCTCGCCCAGAAGCCTCGGGTCGCCGCTTTTTTGACCGATAATTTCACGAAGAAGCCCAAAGGCATCCGCTTTTTGCCCGCTGCGGAGATTCGAGAGGGCGAGCTGGAAAAGATCCTGCAGCGAGGCTTCGTCCGTTCCCGGCACGCCTTGCCAGTACAGCTCCGCTTTTTGGCAGATGTCCTCAAGTTTTTCGCCGACGCCGGACATCAGGAAAAGAAGAGCCAGACTCTTTGCCGGAGCGCGGAAACAGAGGGCTTCCAGAAAATGATAGCCTTTTGTGCCCTTGCCAAAGGCCCTGGGAAGGCTTCTTGAAAAATCCTCGACGAGAGACAGCAGGATCTTTGCCTGGATACTCTGCGTTCCTTTTTCGTAGACGAGACGGAAGCATCTGTCGGTCATTTCCCGGAGACATTGGCTCGGCTCCTCCAAAAAGAGCGCGAAAAGACGCTCGCGCAGGGGCCTGGCCTGAGGCGTGCGGTGCAGGAACCAGGAGAGGTAGGAGGGGGAGCGGGAAAAAGCCTCTTCGCAGAAGCGCTTCGGAAAGACCAGGCGAAGCTTCTCACGACGCTCCGGGATTCGTCCCGTAAGAGAGAGGACGTCCGTCGAAATACGGTCCCAGATCTGCTCAACGGAAGGAATGAGAGCTTTGCTTTGCATCATGACAGGATCCTCCGGCCCGCATAGGGCATGACAACGATGACGGTATTGCTCAGGCAGCGAACGACTTGACACAAACGATCATATGTTTCTGGTCACACGGTGACCAGAAACGAAGGCGTTTTGCAATGAAATTTATGTCACGGGCCCGTGCCAAACAGCGACGCGCAGCTAGTCTTTTAGGGCGAGTGTTTGGCACGGGAGTGACTTGTAACGATCATACGCTTGAAAGTTAAGAATGACAAGAGAATATCCATAAATGTTAACCGTTATTATCGAGAAGTTAATAACATTATATTGAAAGTTAATAACGCACGTGCGATACTGTGGATGAACCGGGAGGGGGTGCTGACAGCTCGCAGAGGCTGTAAAAAGAATCCGGGGGTTCCGCCGTCAGGCCGGAACCCCCGGATTCTTTTAAGAGCCGCGTTAAAAGCCGTTCAGCTCTTCTCTTGCGCGGGCGATGAGCTCTTCGGTCGTGAATCTTTTGATAAACCCAAGCTGCTGCTCGGCGGGTTTGTCCGTGGGGATCCCCACGAAAAAGCCGTCGAGGGCAGGAGCGTAGCCGAGCCCGGTTGGAATCTCCGAACGGATCATAAGGCGGGGAATATTCACGATATAGCAGCCCCGGTGGCAGGTAACGACGATCTCGTCATCGGAGAGGAAGTACAGGGGGAAGCCTTCCGGGTGGCTGCCGTAGTAATTCGTGTCACAGGCCAGCTCAACCGTTCCGATCAGGCGGGCATCTTCCGCGTCGTAGAGCCGAAGGGCTCCGTCTCCGCCAAGAAGCGCAAGCGTGCCGTTCCGTTCATTGGCCGACAGGATCCCCGCCGAACAGTGAATGCTTAGAAGCGTCAATTCCTCTTTGTCAAAGAGCTTCAATTCGTTTGTCCCCTGAAGAAACGCTCCGTAGGAGCCGTTGGTCAGGCGGAAGGCGCGGAGGGCGCCGATGACCATAATCGTCTCTAACCGTTCATCCTGGAGAAGCTCGCCAAGAAATGAGACGTTGCCGGCCTTCGTGTCCACGATAAAGAGATCACCCTGGTCGCTAAGGCACATGATTTCGGAATCGGAGAGTACCTCGGCGTACTCGGAACTGTTACTGGCGATCTCGAAAGGAACCGGAAACTCCCAGCGTTCCCCGGTCTCGGGATTGCTGACCAGAATGGACTGCTTTTGCGCCGCGTCATAGCCGTTAAAATATAGGACATGGTAGACAATATTTCCATCCTGACCGCCGAGAACGGTAGCATAGGGCTCCATGCTGTTGAAATCATCTTCGTCCGCTACTGTTATTTCCGGAGGAAACGAACGGCAGACCTCCCCGGTTTCCGTCGAAACGCGGAAGACGGTGATCTCGGGAGGGCGATAGAATTGGAACGTTTCAAGCTTTACGAGAAAGTATTTTCCCGTCGCGTCAAGGCCGACGATGTCAAAAAACACATTTTCGTTTTCCCAGGTCCAGATACTTTCGGCGCTTCCCGCTCGGTATCTGCGAAGGAACGACTTCTTTCCGACAACCTGGTATTCCAGAAGGCTGTCCCCGGAAAGCATCCACCTGATCCCGTCCGGATTGGAGTAACTTCCCGGAAAGTCAAAAAGCTCCGCGCACGATGCGGAGGGCTCGAAGACATAGACCGTCTTCTCTCTGGAAAAGGCGAGCAGTCTGGTTTTGCGCTCGTTCTGTTTTAAAGGAATAAAGAGGCATCTGTCAAAGGCCCCGAAGGGAAGCCGGCGAAGGAGAAGCCTGTCGTCTTGATCAAGGCAGCCGATGCCGTCCTCGAAGATAAAAAATGGCTGCCCGTCCGCGTCCGGCAGCATAAACCGGGCAGAGAGGCTTTGCGACGATAGAAGCTCCCCGGTGTCCATATGCAGGATGGCAAAGGTTTGGGTATCAAACACATAGAGCTTTCTGGCCTCTTCGTCCGCGCAGATCCGGATATCTTCCTTATGGTAATCTGTGCTCTTGCGGATATCGACGGGCATCGGAAGGGCTGCGACATTCTTTTTCCAGCGGATGCCCTGATCTTTATGAACGCGGCAGACGATGAAGCTTCCAGGCGCGTTCGCGTCCGGGACTGCCCGGAAGATCTCTCCGGAGCTGTCCAGGAGGATGCTGTTTGCGGAGGGCAAAAGTTCATCCGGAATCTTTATCCAGCCTTCGTCTAAATCGTACACTGCGCGCTTTTGAAGATCGAGGAGGACCGTAGTCGCGGAAGGTCTTGCTGCCGGGAAAGCATAAGGATCTTCGATGTATCGCTTCCCGAGCAGCCAGCGGTCATGGCCCGGCACGAAAGCTGTCTCGAAGGCGCGGATGACCGTGTTTGGATCCGCCGTGTCCGGGAGGAAGGAAACGTAGGTCTCACGGCTGAGGATGTTTCCGGTTTCGGCATCAAGGCTAAG